>JBMFWP010000017.1:0-17977 GCA_049965155.1 Candidatus Micrarchaeia archaeon
CAATCATTGGGTTCAAGTTGCGGGGGTAATCTACCCTTCACCCACAAACCCTGCAAATTCGGTCACTATTGCATATGTTGATGGAGTTCAATTATCAAACTTTTCCTCTGAAGAACTTAACAATCTGCCTTGTTCTGGTAATCTACCACTTTCTATAGATGTGGGAGGTGGATCAAGCTTTGATGGTTCTATAGCAAATGTCCAAATCTACAACACAGCCCTTTCAGCAAACGACATTAAGGCCCTCTACCAAGAGGGCATAGGAGGTGCGCCGATAAAGATTCAAAACCTCGTTGGTTGGTGGCCGCTGAACGGCAATGCGAATGATTATTCCGGCAACGACAACAACGGTGTTGCCAACGGTGTTACTTATACGAACAATTGGTATTCAGGGTATACTGCACCGTAAATCTCTATAGATATGTAACATATCATAGGAATAAAAGCTGCAGATTGCAATAGCCTTCTAAAGGTTATTTGGGGGTCGCAGCCTTGCGCAGCTCTTTCACTGTACCGAAATCAATTGTAGATCCATAGCCAAGTACTATTGCGTGCATCTTGTCGATATTTACACGCTCAAATATTGGTGCAAGGAGATTTTCCTTTGGTTCTATGTTCACTGCAGTTCCACCTGCAAAGAAGTTCGCCGCAGGAAGAACTAGAAGCCTGCGCCTCCTGTATTTCCCGTACAGGAAGCACTTCAGCTTTTCTTGCTTCCCTATTGAATCGTATATGCCTACTGCTGGATGCTCATGCCCCATTATCAGGAACTCTACGCCTCTTTCTACTGCAGAAGGCATCTCTTCTCCATGAAAAAATAGGTACCTGCCTATCCTTGCCTCCTGCCGGTATACCTTTAGCTTGAAAGGTTCCTTGTATCTCTCTACGAAATTGTCGTGGTTGCCCTTTATTAGTACCATATCAAGCTTCTTTGACCTTGCAAACATTATCAAATCGTAGAGCTCGTTGAATTCCGCTTGCTCAACCGTAGAGAACTCGTTCTTTATGTCACCATTTATTATGAGGCTCTTTACTTCCCGGTTGACCATTGCCTCAGACACCATTTCAATTATACGTTTCAGGTTGACAGGAGGTATGAGTACTCCCTCTTTTGACATCATGCCTTCATACCCCAGATGAAGGTCAGATAGCGCCAGAGCCTTTAGGTCCTTGAGATAAGCTAGAGGCTTGCCATCTATAAGCTCTATATTCTCCTCGAGCATCATACTATCTACTCCTTCGAATGGTTTTGGGCTGCTTCTTGGGCTCTACGCCATTGCTTTTGACCTTCCGCTTTGCTGCTTGCTTGACCGGCATGCCCAAGCGCTCCAGCACAGATGCATGGAGCTTCTGCAAATACATGCGCTTGCTCTTCATCATTATTACATCAGCATGGCCGAATGTAAGTGTCTTGTGCGAGAATGGGGATGGCACATCTGTATCTATAATCTTGTACTTTACTTCGCCTTTCTTCATCTTCTCAAGCAGCTGCTTTGTCCTTGGAAGGTCCATAACATCATTTAGTATCTCCCTATATGTCTCCTTGAGAACAGGGAAGTTTGGATCGACTTCCTCTACAGCTTTCAGAAGCAGCTGCGAATTTATCTGCTGCTTGCCTACGCTTATTTTCCAGCCCCTGTAATTCCTAAGTATCATGAAGCTGCGGGCTGCAACGTGCCTGAAGCGCCTCCTCATCATTTCTGTTCTCCGTATGTTCAGCTTCAATTCATTAGTTATGTCTGATTTGATGACACTGTCTATCGCTTCTTCGAGGGCTTTTATGGATATGTTTGTATCTTCGCTTGAGGTCATCAGGAAGCCGTTATCGTTGACCATTATGCCTATGTCCGTATCATATCTCTCTCCAAGAGATATCGCTATCGCCCTAGAAAAGGTATCGTTTACCCTCCTGCCGAAGAGCGAATGGAATATGATGTACTGCTTGTCGGTATCCGGATCGTGCGTCTTTTCTATAAGGATAAGCTTGTCCGTAGGCACGGCCTTTGCAAAAAGTATCTGCTCCATGAAGTAGTTGTATGTTGCTACCCTTGCGTTATCGTCCATCGGAAGCTTCGACAGGAACTCATACGCGGGCTTCGGCATTTCTGCCGCCTTTGAGATTATCCCTTCGCCTGCACTCTTCCCTTTCTTCAGAATCGATGAGAACCCTGCCCTGAATTTGCCTATCTCTATGGCGAGCTCATAGCTCAGCGGGAGCTGCTCTGAGAACCATGGAGGTATGGTCGGCGCGCTCGTCTTTGCCTCGGTTACATAGCATTTCATCGAGCGCGCGTATTCGAACTTGTACAGCCTTCCCCCTAAGGTAAATATGTCGCCTGGCTTCAGCTTTGTTAGGAACTCCTCTTCTATGTTGCCGACCCATTTCTTTCCAGTAGTAAGCACGTTTATGGCCACTTCGTCAGGTATGGTGCCGAGGTTGAGCATATATATAACTTGAGCCATCTTGCCGCGCCTCCCGAACATGCCATCCTTCTCGTCGTACCATATCTTGCCGTATACTCTCCTGCTTTCTAGGCTGACATAATTCCCTGCCAGGTAGTTTATGAGAGCCATAAAGTCGCTGCGCTCAAGTGTTGCATAAGGATATGCGCCTTTTACAACTGCATATGCTTCATCAACGTTCCACTTCCTGTTCAACGACATGCCCACTATATGCTGCGCAAGCACATCCAGCGCGTTCTCCGGCACAGAGAACGAGTCTAAGTGTCTTTTCATAGCGGCATCTAGCATTACTGTGCATTCAACTACATCATCCCTATCCATTGATATTATCTCGCCTTTCGCTACCTCCTTGAATGAATGGCCTGCCCTGCCGATGCGCTGTATCGCCCTAGTGACACTCTTAGGCGAGCCCAGCTGTATCACATCCTCTATAGTGCCTATGTCTACGCCGAGCTCGAGGCTTGTAGATGTGACTGCGCACTTTAACGCACCTTTCTTCAGCATGTCCTCTACCTCCATGCGCGATTCCCTTGAGAGCGAGCTGTGGTGAGCTGCTATGTCTTCACCATAATTGAAGCGCTTCTTGAGGTTGAACACAACTCTCTCGGTGCCGCTTCTTGTATTTGTGAATATCAGCGTCGTCTTGTACTTCTTTATCGCTTTATCCAGCTCTTTGTATAGCGCATCTTCTATCTCGTCGCTATCCGTATATATGAGGTCCTTGACAGGGCTTTTTGATATCACGTCGAGCTTCTTGCTCCACGAAGCATCTACAACTTTGCAGTCGCGTGGCTTTCCGTTTTCCATACCCACAAGGAATTTCGCTGCTTCCTCTATAGGGTAGAGCGTAGCGCCAAGGCCTATGCGCACAGGCTTCCTATGAATGAGCTCTGTGAGCCTCTCCAAAGTGAGCGAGAGATGTACTCCGCGCTTGTTGTTCGCGAGCTCGTGTATCTCATCCACTATTATATACTCGAGCTTGTCCATGTTCTCCATGAACTTCCTTGAGTTTATTATTATTGCAAGGCTCTCTGGTGTAGTCACTAGTATATTGGGTGCCTTGAGTAGCTGCTTCCTCCTCTCCTGCTGCGTAGTGTCGCCAGTCCTTACGCCTATTGTGACCTTCTGCATGTTTCCTTTGATTATGTCTGTGCCTTTTTCATTGATTATCCTTCCATAAATTTCATCCAATGGCTTCATGAGGTTGCGATATATGTCGTTGTTCAGTGCACGCAGCGGTGATACATATATGCAGTATATCTTGTCTTCGAGCTCTCCCGATAGCGACTTTTCGAAAAGCTTGCTTATTATGGAGAGGAAGCCGGATATAGTCTTGCCGGAACCTGTGGGCGCAGTGACTAAAACATTATTGCCCTGGCCAATGAGCTTGAACGTGAATCTCTGAGGCGGTGTGAGCTCGCTGAAGCTGTCTTCAAACCATTTGCGCACATATGGATTCAGAGATGAAAGGCTCTCCTCATCGCTGAATGGCTTGCTCAGGTATTCTATCATATCCACATTCCCTAGGATCCGCTATAGCTTTGTATATGTCAAAAGCTAAAAAAGTGTACTCTGCTGCAGATTACTTGCCTACTGGGATTTTGCGCTCTCGTATATCTCTGCAGCACCGCGCAGCATTATGAATGTGAACAAGGCGCCAACCAGGATATATCCTACCAGTATAGGATAGCTGTTCACATACACCAGTATAAGGTATGCAAATGTTATGAACTTCAGCACGTTTATAACCGCTCTGCTTGCATTAGATGAATAGACAGCCTTCGCAAATGAAGATTTCATCTTTGAAGATGTGCCCTTTGCGCCCATCATTGCATCTGCAAACGAGTGCCTGATTATGATTAAAAGCAGTATTATCAGAGGAATTATGTGAAGGTATGTGAACACCACCCACATTGAATACTCTGCCACGCGGTCCCCTGCTATGTCCATCCTCGGCCCAAAGCGTGCAGTTTCTGAGACTTTGTGCTTGTATTCTACTACCTCATCGTGTGCCTTCTTGTCGTTGAGCACGGTTGCTTTCATATATCCTATTATGCCTACCTTGTGCTTGCTCACCTGCCACACTGCAAAATAGCCGTCGAAGGCGTCGAGTATTAGCGCTATGGCGAAGATTATTATTGTCAGATAAGAGGGAAACTTTATCAGTATAAGGTACACTACAGCTATTACCAGCGCAGTCCTGAACAGCGTGGTCTCGTCTGCCGCTCTCATCTTATATCATCTATACTACGTGATCCCGTGCATTCACGGATATGGCGCTATCCCTGATGTTATGCCAGGAGTTATTGCCGTGACATTGCTCGGAAACAACGGAGACGTGACTACTGATGAGAATATTCCGAAAGCGAATACCATCATTAGTATAAGTACTAGTGCTATCGAGAATATTTCACCAACAAGTACGACAATCACACTCTTGTAGCGCTCTATGTGGTGCTGCGAGGACAGCGCTATCACTAGCACTACGAAACTCCATATACCGAATATGAATGCAATGAATATGCCTATAACGGGTATGCTTATCGCCCAGTAGAATAGCAATGTCGGCATAACGCTGAACATCACTGCTGCAAAGGTCTTTTCGTATCCGCCTTTCCAGGCGTTAAGAAAGTTCTTGCCTATGAGCTGGTATATTATCGCCACTATGAATAGTATTATAGGTACGGCTACGAATATGCCAATTATCGCCGAGACTATAGATATTACCGGGATGCTGACCGGCATCATCGCAGCTATGCTCCTGCCGAAAGGGTTCGCGCCGCTGCCAGTATAAATGCCGAGCGCTGACATGATAGTTATTGCTATCGCAGCGAGTATTATAGAGATTATAGCCATCGAGTAGTATATCTTTAGCGAACCCCATATGTCTAGGTTCGCTGTGGTCTCCTTGCCGGGATGGAACACTGCCATCACGCCTTTCATGAAGGGGTTGCTTGTTTTCATAATATCACCTATTTTGCCTAAAATATCTCCGTTACCTGCTCTTGGCGCGCTCAATAGCTTCAGTTATTTTCTTCTTTGCCTCTGCAGCGGCGCCGAAACCTGTTATCTTTACCCATTTCCCCTTCTCTAGCTCCTTGTAGTGCGAGAAGAAGTGTATTATCTTGTCTTTTATGGCTGCATTAATGTCTCCTATGTCCTTTATGCCAGCATAATTTGGATATACCTTGTCCACAGGCACCGCTAGTATTTTCTCGTCCCTGCCTTTTTCATCCTCCATGTGCGCCACACCTATTGGCCTTACCTTAACATAGCTGCCTGGAAAGAAGGGCATTTCGCTCAGCACCATTATGTCTATCGGGTCTTCGTCCTCGCCCCACGTACCCGGAATAAAACCGTAGTTAAGCGGATATACCATTGATGTGAATAATATCCTGTCAACCTTGAGGGCCTCTGCTTCCTCATCGAATTCGTACTTTATGCCAGAACCCATAGGTATCTCTATGAATGCATTGACCGATTCTGGAGCGTCCTTGCCTGCGTCCAATTTCATCTAATCACTGTATTATTATCACAGATAAATGTTTATATAGATTCGCCGCTGCGATTTGCGCCTTTATGTGCGCTTATTGCTTCCTTAACTATGCCGGCATCTTCCACACCCAAGTAATCCATTATCTTCTTGCTTCCTGCGGCGAACTCCAGGGCTTCGCGCCTTCCATCCTCATCTACCGTGCTGGCAAGAAGATCAGCGGGCTTGACCCCTTTTGGGCTGTGATCTATGCTGCTGGCCCATTCGTCGAATATGTCTGAGTAGTCCATGAGCAAAGATATCTGGGTGACAGCAAGGAGGAACTTTTTCATAGATTCAAGCCTGCCCACGAATTCCGGGTCAAGATTAGCTTTGTCTGAATCCTTTATGCTCATGTAGCTCTTGTACCTTTCACGTATCTCATCGGCCCTGTGCCTCAAATTGTCTATGACAAACATTTTCTTCTCAATGTCTTCGCTGCCTTCCTGCGCTGTGACCATGCTGCCCTGTATGTCTATCCTCTTTTCCTTGATCTCCTGCTCAAGCGTATCTAGCGCTTCTGCTACCAGTTCTTCTTTTATGCTTAGGAGTATGTCCTGGCAGTAGAGCCATGTGGGTAATTCGTGATTCTCTGCCATCGATTAACCTGTTTTCAGCTATACGCATGGAATGCTGGCCTTGCTCTCTACGCGCTCCGCTATTACGCCTTCCTCATCATATACATAGGTGGTTATATTGACCATGTATGTATCTGGGAAGTTGTTCGGCCTGGTATATATTTTTATCTTCTTTTCGAGCTTGCCTAGGGGCTTGAGTATACCCACCCTGGTCTTCCCCATGTTCAGCTCTATGTCGTGTGCAAGGCTAAGCGGCGGCTTTACGGATACCTCGCTCTCGCACCAGTAGTTCTTGCTGTTGTCTGTGTTCTCTATACCTAGCACCAGCATTGCCTCATTCCTCGCGTTAGCCTTCAGCTTCTCCGGATCAAATCTTACACTTATGTTTGTTATAGGCATGTAAATGCACCGTGCGCGCTCGCCCGAGCTTGATGCCATAGCGAGCGCATTCAACAAAATGTATGACAGGCAAACTTTGCTAAATGATTATATATGATAATGAATAAAAAGCTTAGTTGGCAATATAGGTCATGTTATGCCCGCCAAGCTCAACGAATCGAAGTTCATAGAGAACGAAGTGACGCTAAGGGATTTAAGGATAAGCAAGGAGGTCACAGAGACCCGCAGGTCTCTTGTGCGTTGGCTGGCTTTGTCGCTCGGGGTAATAAATCCTGGCGAATCTAGGCTTTCTGCAATAGAGGTGCTCGACAGCATACTCTATTTCCAGTTCAAGCTAAACAAGGATCCCACAGTATCAGACCTGCTGGAGTACATAGAGAAGTCATGGGGCCCAATAAACGAGAAGACATTGAGGTACCATCTGCTACAGCTCAAGAAGACTAATATAATAAAGAACTCAAAGAGCAAGTATTACATATCAGACCCAAGTATAGGTGAGAGGTATGATGAGAAAGCTTGGGTGAACAGCTATTTCAACGAGATGCTTGATCCAATAAAGGAGAAGATAATATACGCGCTCAAGGAACTGAAGAACAGGTGATGCAATGGCTTTCAACAAAAATGTCATATTCTACCTTGTAATGGCTGTGATTGTCATAGCTATAATATATGTGCTGGCCTCGACATTGATACACCCAGCTTATAGCATATCCGTGCACCTGTACAATTCTAGCGGGGCAAACCTTTACCCATTCAACACTACCGACTTCGCCATTGTAATAAACAATACAGGGAGCTATGGTGTGCATGACATGCTCGTCGGCTTTTACATTGACGGCTCGGCTCTGCACCTCTATAACGCATCGATACCTGCGCACAAGAGCGCTGTGATATATACCAATTACACATATACGGCTAATGGAACATATACATTTTCTGCCATAGCAGATCCAGGCCATGTCATTGATATACCAGATAGAGGAGCCGCGACGGCTTCGGTAACGATGAATGTGAGTCAGAACGAATCTGGTCAGGCTTATTCATCCATGCCAAACAATGGCATCGTATCATCGTACAACTTCTCTCTCGTACAAAATATCGGACCCGTGCTTGCAGAATTATCCAAAGAGTATAATATTAGCAGGATAAATTCTCTCCTGGTTCCTAATAGAACCATAGTGTATAGTATAATGTCTGATCTCTACGGAACGCTTAACGCAGTACATGGGGCAGTTGCAAGCTATTCGAACGGCTCATCTGCATATGCCGTTTGGCTGCAAGGCACCGGAGGGCCAGGTGTAATCGACAAAATTATTAGCAGCTTTGGCTATAGCGCCAGTGCAGAACCCGATGGCACGCAGGTGTTCGGCCTTGGCAACGGCACAAGCGCATGCGTCTCTTTTTCTGATGGCTGGACAAAGATAATAGCGTACCATTCAGTTGGCAATGGCACATGCGCATCCTTTAGTTCTGCATACACTCCAACACGTTCTGCCGAAGTGTACGCGGCTATGAACAGCTCTGCGCATTTCCTGGACCACGTAAGCAGGTTCTTCTATAATACTTCTGCAGCCGGCTTCTCTTATCTGGGCAATACCTTCGGCGAGGGCAACGGCAGCGTATCTGGCTCCAACATATTCCAGAACAATTACGGGATATTTATAAGTTATATGAATAGGACGTCTGCCGACAACAGCAACCCTGGAAGATGCTTTGGTTTGCTTTCGAACAACAGTGCAGTATGCTCTGTATACGTCCTGCAAAATGCGGGTAGCAACGCACCGCTGTCGCTGGTGAAGTCTGAGGAGCTCACCAAAAATTACAGGATAGAGTTGTACTCGTTCGTAAACTCCACAGAAGCCGTTAATGCTCATATCAATGCATACGACCTTATAAAGTCTCTGAATGTCAGCCAAACTCCTTTGCCATGGAAGAGCGCCTTCAACGATACGTGCTCAATACCGATAAATGGCATATCATGCGGCATAACAGGATTCAACTATACGAGCAATACTGCGAGCATGAACATAACAAACAACCTCAACATGAGCCTGAAGCTGAACTATGACTCTTGCTACATATCAGGGCTGCAGGTGAATGAGACAGTAAACCGCACCATAGCGCCGCATTCCAGCATAAGCCAAAATGTGAAGTGCTACAATATACCTGTGCCACTTCTGAGCGCCGTGACAAGCTACAACCTATATTTGAATTACACGCTCGATAACAGGACAGGCAGCACTTATGGCACGCTCAATGTGACAAATGAGGGCTATGCCTGATTCACAACCCTATGAAGTCCTTGGCGCCGCTGCCTTCTGGAAAGGCTCGACGCCCTTCTGCTTCTACTGGCAACCCTGTTTCGTTCGCCACACGGGCTAACTCGCTGGCATCTAACAACCTGTTAAGGTAGAGCTCTACGAATTCTGTGTTGCTAATCTTTACCCTCTTAACTTTGAATATCTGGTATTGCTGCATTCCGGCCCTCTTGACCTTTATCCTTGCCTGACCTGCTGCTATTATGCTCTTTGCATTCTCGCTAAGCTCCATGCTGAATCACAATTATATTTATTACATCAAGCACAAAAGAATTTAGGCATTGCATGTTATAGCACTTTAGGCAAAAATGCGCAGCATTTGGTAATCACATGTATATAGATTCAGGTTTCATAAGTCAAGTATTCGCATACTCATACGTACTGCTGAAGCCTTATGTGGGCGCAATATATGCTTCTGCGCTTTCGCTCATTGCCGCTTTCATAGTCTTCGCAATACTCCTAGGCATACTTATAGTAGGGTTCGTTTACCTTTTTGGATGGGGCGAAAGGAAGTTCATGGCCAGGGTGCACTCTAGGCACGGACCGACATATTTGGGTAAGTTTGGGATATTGCAAAACATGGCAGATGTTTTGAAGCTACTGTCTAAGGAGAATATAACGCCAGACAACGCCGACAAGCCGCTATACGGCCTTATTCTGCCGTTGCTTTATGCAATGTTTGTTGTGATGCTTGCATTCATACCAATAACAAAAACTTTTGTAGGCATAGATGCAACACTAGGGTTGCTTGTTGTTTTCCTGCTGCTGTCATTCTCGCCCCTGATGATGTTCCTTGCGGGATGGACCAGCGGCAATAAGTTTGCATCAATAAGTGCACAGAGGTCAGTGATAACTATGGTAAGCTACGAGCTGCCCATGCTATTCGTTGTTGTGGCGGTTGCAATGCTTGCACATAGCTATAACCTTGTATCCATAGTCAATGCACAGAATGGCTTGTGGTTCGGATTGCTCATGCCCATAGGGCTGGTAGTGTTCTTCGCTGTAATGCTTGCAGAGCTTGAGAGGCCGCCTTTCGACCTGCGCGAAGCGGACAACGAGCTCATTGCAGGATGGCTCACAGATGTGAGCGCACCATATTACGGCCTTGCCCTGTTCTTGGATTACACCCGTATGTTTGTAGGCTCGCTGCTCATATCTCTCCTGTTCTTAGGCGGATGGCTCGGGCCGATACTGCCCGCAGCTTTCTGGATGATACTGAAAGTGGTGCTTGTAACCATATTCATAATAGTGCTCAGGACATCTATGCTTAGGATGAGGCTTGATAGGGTGATACGCACAGGCTGGCTGTACCTCCTGCCGCTGTCGCTGCTGAACGTGCTCATAACCTTTGTGGTGTTTGTAAAGTGATGTATGTTTGGTACTGAATGATGAAAGATAGCATATAAAGTTTGCCAGATATGTAGGAAGGAATGATGGAATGGTATTTGTAAAATCAATAGGGCGCGCCGTCAAGGCACTCGCACGGGGGCCGAGCACGCTGCAATACCCAGAAGATAGGGAGTCCATAGCAGATAACTATAGGGGCATACACAAGCTTGATATGAAGACCTGCATAAGCTGTGGCGCCTGCGCGCGCATCTGCCCAAACCAAACAATAACTATGGTCGATGTAGAGACTGACAAGGGAACCAAGAAGATGCCAGAGGTGAACTTGGAGAGATGCCTGTTCTGTGACTTGTGCGAGGAAGTATGCCCAACTAAATGCCTCATACTGTCCAAGGATTACAGCTTCGAGAAATATGACAGGAGGGAGTATGTGCTCAGGCCAGAGGACTTGAAATAATACCGGTGTGATTGCGTGTTGAACCTTTCAGATTTGATTTTCTTCACAATAGCGGTTTTTGAGCTTGGGTCTGTGATAGCAGTTTTCAAGCTTAAGGACATATTGCATGCTGCAATAGCCCTCGCTTCCGTGTTCTTCGCCAACTCGATTATGTTTCTTTTCGTAGGCCAGGACCTACTGGCGATATTGCAGCTATTCATAATGATAGGTGGCGTATCCACGTATATCTTTGTTGGTGTGGCTTCGGGAAGCTTTTCACGCTTCAAGCATACATCATATGTAGGGCTTGCAGCGGTATCAATAATACTGGCGGCAGTGCTCATCTATCCGCTCCTTGCGCTGGGCTCTTCTGCTACAGCCAGCAATGCGCTGACTGGCAGCGAGATATCAGCTGACATGTCTTCTTCAATCCAATACCTTTATTTCATAGTGGTATTCGTATTTGCGGTGTCGATTGGTGCAGTTATAGTTATGAAAAGGATAGGTGGCAAGAGATGATATTTATATACCTGCTAGGCTTGAGCTTGGCGCTGTTCGCAATAGGGATTGCTGGAATATCTTCGAGCAGGCATTTCATAGTAATTATGTTCTCGATAGAGATAGTGCTTGTTGCTGCTGCGCTTCTAGCAGCTTCCGTATTCAGCTATCTGGGCACAGGCAACATTCTGCTGCTGCTGTTCGCGATATGGGCTATCGCAGCGGCAGAGGTAGTAGTAGCGATATCGCTTTACCAGTACATGGTTAAAGTAGAAGTAAGCCTTGACGTGTCTAAGCTTTCAAAATTGAAGGAGTGAATTGATGTTTCAAGCATTGCCGTTGCTGAGCGTTGTGCCGCTGGTAGCCGCTGCGCTGATAATATTGACAATACGCCGCGACCGGGCTGCTAAGTATATAGCTTTAGCAGGAAGCGTGCTGTCGCTCCTTATCATAGCTGTAGTGGTCCTCTATTATGTCGGCGGGGTATATAGGGTGAGCTGGTTCATTCTGCAGGGCTACCCATTCAATATAACAACCTCTGTGCTTCCGCTCAATGCGCTTCTGCTTGCCTTAGTAGGCATAATAACGCCGTTGATTTTCCTGTATTCGTTCGGCTATATGGACACACAAAGCGAGCAGAGCAGATATTATTTCGAGATAAGCCTATTCGCCGCTGCAATGATGCTATTTGCTATATCTGGCAACTTCATAACCATGTTCATCGCATGGGAGATGCTCGGCATAACGAGCTACCTCCTCATAGGTTTCTGGTATGCAAAGAAGGTAGTGCCTGATGCAGCCAGGAAAGCGATAAGCACTATAATAATAGGCGACATACTGTTCCTCGCTGCAATCATAATATTATGGAGCGCATACCATACACTCAACATATCGTCATTGCTTTCGATTGCGGGGAGCACAGCCTACTTGAAGGTAGCCCTTGCATTCATACTAATCGCTGCATTCACGAAATCCGCCCAGTTCCCGTTCAATGAGTGGCTGTCAGACGCCATGGAGGGCCCCACACCCGTATCTGCCTTCCTCCATTCTTCAACAATGGTCAAGGCTGGTGTGTTCCTTATTGCGATACTTCTGCCACTATATGTGAAGGCAGGCATGCTCATGCCCATATTAGCAATAGGCATGATAACTGCAATAATAGCTGTCATGAACGCGCTGTCGGAGCACCACATAAAGAGGATATTGGCATACTCTACGATGGAGGATTTGGCGTTGATGTTCATAGCGCTGGGGTTCAATGCTATATTTGCAGCAATGCTGCTGTTCGTAGTCCAGACATTCTACAAGGCGCTGCTGTTCATGAGCGCAGGCTCCATAATGAAGGCAACCGGAGAAGAGAATATATACAAGACTTACAACTTCGGCTTCAAGACAAGCAGGCTGCTGTATATATCTACAGTGATAGGAGTGCTGTCCCTGGCGGGCGTATTCCCCCTTGGTGGATTTTTCGGTAAGCTCGGGATAGACACATCGGCGAGCAGCATGTATATCTATATCGCCCTGGTTGCAATAGACTTCCTATCAAGCATGTATATCTTCCGCTGGCTGTATATACCTTCCAGGAAGGATACGAATCTGTCCAGCTTTGGATACCATACGATACCCCGGTCCATGCTGGCGCCGATAGCAATACTTGCTGTGCTGGTGCTTTCGAGCGGCCTTGCATATTTCATGCTGCCGATGTATTATGCTGCGATGCCCAAATTCAGCATAGGCACCATAGACCCGCTAATAGAAACAGTGCTTGTCATAGCAGGGCTAGGCAGCGCGTACGTCCTTTATTCGAAGGGCAGGGCGCCACATGTTGATGCATCATCGCTGGAATACAAGCTTCTCCACAATAGCTTCTTCATAAACGCTTTCTATGTATACCTGCTCAAAGGCGTAGAGCTGCTCGGTGAAGGGTTTGATGCGCTAAACGATGGGATAAACAATGTAATAAACGGAGGGGCCTACAGCTTCGTGCTGCTCGGCAATGCTCTTAAAAGGATAGAGAATGGGAGCGTAAACACCTATGCGATTGCATTTGCTGCAGGCATTGTGTTCTTAGTGATAGTTTTTGCCATGAACTTAGTGAAGTGATGCATTGATTCCAGAATTCAGCATAATATTTGCAACGCTTTCCTTAGGCATAGTGCTGGCAGCTCTGCTTGAAAAGCGCTTCAGCTATTATATAGGCATAGCCGCAACTGCTATCGTCCTGATAGCGGTTTTGCTCATTGTAGCATATGAATATGCTTTTGGGGTCAGTGCGGTGACGCAGACATATGCCTACATCCCGCAGTTCGGCGTGCATGTTTCATTTATAGCCACACCCATATCGGCAGTGCTGCTGACAATGACAGCAGTAGTATTATTCGCAGCTGCACTGTCAGCCGGCAAAGAGGGAACAGACAGTGGGGCAACCGCACTTACACTGATGTTCGGCCTTGCTGCAATAGGGCTGTTTTCATCATCTAATCTTATACTGTTCTTCATATTTTGGGATGTTGGCGTAGTAGCTACATTCTTCATGATAAGCTATATGGGATCGGCAAACAGGAGGTCGGCGGCATTGAAGTTCCTTGTATATTCATTGGGCGCCAGCGCGGCGCTTCTTCTTGGCATAATACTCATATATTTCGGTACGCCCGTGCATTCATTCGACATTGCTTACATAATATCGCATGGGAGCCTCATACCAATAGGCATGCAGGAATCGATATTCGTGCTGCTTTTCATCGCATTCATGATAAAGATGCCGATATTTCCCCTCCACTCATGGATGGCTGACGCTTACACCGAGTCTTCAACGCAGGGGTCGATGCTAATATCAGGCGTGCTTTCAAAGTTCGGCGCATACGGGATGCTGTTGCTGTTCCTTATGCTGCCCATAGCTGCTAAGTATAGCGGGTATATACTGGCACTGGCCGCTATATCTGCTTTCTTTGCAGTATTGGTGGCAATAAACCAGAGCGACATCAAGAGGCTCATATCATATATAAGCATGCTGGACATGTCGATAATACTCGTGGGGATAGCTTCTATCACCGTAATAGGCAGAGAGGGCAGCATATATGGTATGCTAGCGCATGGCCTTGGCATAGCGCTTCTGTTCCTTGCAGCAGGGAGCATAGAAAGCATGTTCGGATCGAGGAGCATAAAGTTTATACATGGAGTCGTCGAAGGCTCTGCCGCAGCTGCATACTCGTTCATGCTGGGTATTTTTTCCATAACTGGGGTTCCCCTCACAGTTGGATTTATTGCCGACCTGCTGATATTCATTGGCGCGTTCAGCGCTTTCGGCCTCTACGGGCTGATACCATTAGGCGCCATACTGCTAGCGGGTGGCTTGATGTACCTGATAGTCAGCAGATCAATAGTAAATGAAAGAGGCAGTATGGAAGCCCCCTATCTGCCTACTGTTGCGCAAAAAGCGGGTTATGCAGTACTGCTGCTGTTCATTTTTGCTTTCGGCATGCTGCCGTTCATATTGCTGAAGATAATAGGTTCATAGTTGATATAGATGCTTGCACCAAATAGCATAATGCCCATATATGCCGCGTTTGCAGTGCTTGCACTTTTCGTTGCATCAGGGCTGGCAGCACTGCTGCATAGGAGGAAGGCTGTGGCGTTTTCAATAGGCCTGCCGCTGCTTGTCATTGACGCTGCACTGTTCGTCTTGGTATTTGCGGGAGGCTCTAGCACAACGCTCTTCGGAATTTTAGAGGTATATCCATTCTCGGCGCTCTTTGCTGCTCTATTCATGACTTCTGGCACTCTCATATACCTGATCTCTTATAGGTATTCAAATGATTTCACGGGATTCTCGGCGCTCTTCGGCTTCATGCTTGTGGGCGTGATGGGCGTAGCTGCTTCCACCTCGCTTGTAACTACGGTAGTGGGTATAGAGCTCGTAGCGCTCAGCACGGTATTCATGATAATACTTGATGGAAAAACCAGGGTGGAACCGGCAGTAAAGCTGTTCATATTAGGCGCTGTGGCCATATCAGTCCTGCTCTTCGCTGTTGCAATGGCATTCTCATATGATCCGTCGTTACTACTGTCGGGCTTTACCACATCTGGTCCGGCTCTCGGAAGCTACATAATCGTGCTCATAATAATACTCTTCGCCGCAGGCTTCTCATTCGAGGCTTCGCTATTCCCATTCAACCTGTGGGTGCCTGATGTATACCAGGGTGCGCCGACAAACATAACAGCAATGCTTGCAGGCATGAACAAGAAGGTAGCTTTCGTAGCCATAATGACCACCTTCTTCATACTGCTTTCAAAATATTCAGCGACATTCTCACCCATATTCGAGCTCCTTGCGATACTAACCATGTTCTTCGGCAACATAATGGCATTTGTCCAGAAAGATATAAAGCGCCTTTTCGCGTATTCGTCCATATCCCAGGCAGGATACATACTCATAGGCATAGCCGTGGCTGACAGCTTCGGAGTAGAGGCGAGCATAGTGCAGATAGCGGCGCATATGTTCATGGTAATAGGCGCGTTCTCGATAGTACTATGGCTGGAATCCAAAGGCCTCAGGAGCATAGAAGATTATTCTGGGCTAGGATATAAGAGCAAATTTGCCGGCATATCATTGAGCATATTCATGCTCTCAATGGCCGGAGTGCCGCCGCTCCTGGGTTTCACAGGCAAGCTGCTGCTGTTCTCCAGCGCAGTTGACAAAGGCATGCTTATACTCGCTGGGCTTGGAATACTGAACAGCTTCATGTCCATATACTATTACGGCAAGGTGATTGGCTCTATGTACTCAAAAAGAAACTTGAGCTCAGACAAGCTGTTTACCAACAAGTATGTAATGGCTGCAGTCATTGTATGCTTGGCGGTTGTTGTTCTGTTTGGATTATATCCTGGGCCGATCATACATGCAGCAAGTGAAGCTAGCCTTTCTCTATTCGGCGCGTGAACGGCTCAGTCACTGATCAACCCGCGAAATATGAGCCTTTTGAGCATTACGCTTGGCCTATCCATGTCACCATATGTGCCGAGGAATTTCTCGCCGCCGAACGCTTTTACTGCCCCAAATATGCGGCTCATTCGGGCAGGACTAGAAGACGAATATAGGCTATGTATCTTTTTATGGAGGAACATTTCAAACCCGTATTTCTTTCTCCAAGCATGTTCGTATCTCGATAATGGAACGCCATGATTAAGGTATCTATTTATAGAATCCGCAGCTATGTTTGCACATCCTGAGCCAAATACTATCCCGCCCCCTGTAGTGGCTTTCGTCTGGCCTGCCGCATCACCTACAAGAAGGACGTTCCCGACCACAGTCTTCCGCCTTTCCTCTAGGGGTATCATGCTGGCGTGCCCAGACATCATCTTTGACGACTTTAACATTTCGGCAATCTCTGGTTTTTTGATGAATTCATCGAAAACGGTCTTGCTATTCTTCCTGTATGCGGAATCAACACCAAGACCCAGTTCCACTATATTATGACTATAAGGCACGCTCCAGCCGAAGAAGTTGTGCATCAGTGCATTGTCGAAGAAGAGGTCCACAACATCTGTCTCGCCTACGTCTGCTCCGGAGTATTCGGCCTTGTATGTAAGGACATATGAACCCATCGGCGGAAACGAAAAGGTTTTTGCAACAGTCGATATGGCGCCGTCAGCTCCCACTATTGCATCATACTGGTCTCTAAGCCTTATGAGGTCATTCGGGCTGAATCGCGTATTGGTGTATATCTTGGCGCCTTCATGCTTTGCCTCGGAAGCGCACTCTTCTACATACTTGCCCCGGTCTATAACGTACGCCTTTGTATTCTTTGACCTTATTTCTAGTTTCCTGGTCCCGGAATGCAGTGTTGCGCCGCGAAGCTCATTAATTATTGATTTTTTGTACTCTACACCAATGCGCTCAAGGCCTATCTTTGATATTATACCAGATGCCTTCTCAGAGCCTTCCGAAACGTTTGGCTTAGACTCATATACATCGACGTCTATGCCAGAGGCCGCAAGGGCCTTTGCCAATATCAGACCTACAGTGCCTGCACCTACAATGCATACAGATTTAACCATACAATATACCTGAATTGGAGTTAGCAGACCTATGCTATATGTCGTTTAGTGCAAATGGAATGTTCGCCAACATAGAGACAAAGCCTACAAAACATATATAAAGGTTGTATAGCTATATCATTGATGGTGATTTAACGGCAGCAAAGACCGCAAAAACAGTTCAGGCAAAGGAGACGCCCTCGACAAAAAGCCTCAATAACCCTATCATAAAGATAGAGAACATCGTTGTCAGCGCGGCGCTGCATGCCGAGATAGACCTCTATGCTCTGTCTAAGAATGTTAAAGCTGTTGACTATGAGCCAGAGCAGTTCCCCGGGGCGATATTCAAGGTGGCTGAGCCTAAGGCTGT
>JBMFWP010000018.1:0-17612 GCA_049965155.1 Candidatus Micrarchaeia archaeon
CTCTCAGCTTCAAAATAGCTCATCAAGGAAGCGTGTGCCGCCTGGGCAGCCGTCTTTCCCTTGCTCATCTCAAGGTCGCTCCTTATTATTATTGCCTGCTTTATCGCATCCTTTTCCATAATAGTCTCTCATCATAAAACTATATATACCATTTCAATCCTATGCCCGTGCGCTTCATCATGGGTTAGGCTTTTATGTTTTTCTTTTTAATGGGTATTATGGCTAAGCGCAAGGACAGCCGTGAGCTCGAATATATAAGGCTGGTATGCGAGCACTGCGGCAAGGAGCTTGACATTCCGAGCACAGTAACGGTGTATTGCTGCAATTCAAAGATGCAAGTAAAGGACAAGTATATGATAGCACTAAAGGCGAAAATCTGACCGTATACCTTCAATGCTCGTGCAGCAAGCGCTCAATATGATTCCTTATGCTCTTTGCTAATGCTTCCTCCTCTTCAATGCTCTTATACCTCATCCTGGGCCATAGGAAGCCCCGAAGCCCATCACCAAACTTCCTAGGCACTATATGAAAGTGGAGATGCGGAACGCTCTGGCTCACATTGTTGTTTTCAATGATTAGTGTACCGTCAGATTCTGTGCCCAGCTCTACCCCCTTTGCTACAATCTTCAGGTTGCTGAAGAACTTAGCCATGGATGCATCTTCCATATCATAGAGGTTGGCATAGTGCTCCTTCGGCACGAAAAGGGTGTGCCCCTTAAATACAGGACTCTTATCCAAGAAAGCGAAAGCCTCTTCATCCTCAAAAACTTTAATTGAAGGCGACCTGCCGCTTATGATTTCGCAGAAAGCGCATTCCCCAATACTGTCTATCCTACTATCCATTCGCATCGATTATAGATAAAGCAGTGTAAAGGCTAAATATATTGACTAAGAGAATAGTTCATACGCGCTGCCGCCACATCTATCTGCGCATCTATAAATATCTTATCAGCAAATTAACCTATGCAAATTATCAAGAATGAACACATGGGTCCGTAACTCAGTTTGGCCAGAGTGGGAGGCTTTTAACCTCTAAGTCGGGGGTCCAAATCCCCCCGGGCCCGCTTCTAATACTTCTTGAGCATTATGGTGCTGCACCTGTTTGTATCTATGTAGCGCTTAGCGTATTTTTCGACTTTCTGTACTGTAACTCTATCTACTGCCTTGCCTATATAAAGCAAGTTTTTGCCGTTAATCCCTTTGAGCTCCATGTCTATCATGGCTGTAGCCATATCCACAGGATTCTCCTTGAGCAGCTCGAAATCTATGCGCATACCGTGCTTCACTCTGTCTAGCTCTTTCTTTGTGATTCCTCCCTCAGCTAGGTTCTTACACTCTTCCAGTATCTTTCTCTTGACAGCACCGCTTTTGCCTGGCTCAGAGCCAGCCGAAGCCAATATGTAGCCGAAGCTTTCGTGGAGCTCATATTCCACTCCTGGATCATAGGAAAGACCGCTCTTTTCCCTGACCTCATCATATATGCGATTGTTCAGTATCTCCGCCAGCGCTTTCAGCGTGACATACCTAATCACATCACCCTTAGGCATCCCACTGACATCAAATCCGATGCCGACCATTTCTCTGTTTATATCCTTCCTCTTTATCTGCATGTTCCTAATCGGCCTCGCGCTCAGGATTTTCCTGCTCGGTTCAGTGCGCCCCCTGGTGAACGAGGACATACCCTTCTTTATTATCACGTATGCCTGCTTCATATCGACCCCTCCGCATACTGCAACTGCAGCATTGCCTGGAGAATAGTGCATTTCATAAGCGCGCAGCAGGTCGTTTCTGCTTATCGACCTCACTGATTCTCCAGTGCCGCTGGATATCACGGCTCTGTTCCGGTACAGCGCATATGGCATATTGTCTTCGAGTATGTTATCTGGGTCGTCCTTTCTTATTGCGAGCTCGTGCAATATGGTGCCTAGCTCGTTTGCCATGTCCTTGGCAGGCAGCTTTGCGTTCCTTATCATGTCAATCAGCAGATCGAGCGCTTTCGCGTAATACCTCTTGTACACTCCAGCTTCGTAGATCGTCGTCTCATAGCCTGTCTCTGCATTTAGGTCTATGCCATACTCGCGTGTCATGTTGTTTATGTCAGACCAGTCCCTGTTTTTCGTACCTTTGAATAGCATGTGCTCCAGGTAGTGCGCTACCTCCTTCTTCTCTAGGCTGCAATCAATAGATCCGTAGCGGAATCCAAAGGCGATGCCAACTTTCTCAATAGAGCTCTTTGTATATATTAGAATTCTCAGCCCATTCGGAAGCACAGTCTCTTTGAAACCCATAATACTAAATCGCAATATGGGTTTTAAAACACTTCCAAAACTTTTGGATATGCCCGCCACCTAAACATTAAAATACTTATAATGCAGATACAAATTCGATAACATGCGCAAAAAGTTAGTCATAATCGGTGTAATAATATTAATTGCAGGAATTGTGGTAAGCGAGCTTGTAACTAATCTAGAGCAACCTCCATTCTATACAGAGAATCTTACGATAGCGGCCAACGGTTATAACTACGCCGAGTTCAATTTTACCAGCACAGATGCTCTATTCGTATTTGAGTCACTGTTCAAGGCCCCGATGAACGTATACGTAATGAACACCTCAGCATTCTCGTCGTGGAAAAGCAGCCTGAACCAGTCTACACCGCCTAACGGCTTTGCTGCAGCAGTGTCGCTTGAGGGCAATGGAGTGGTTGGCATATACAAAAACATGTCAACATACCTATTAGATTATCCAATCAATTATACCAAGAACGTAGTCTATCTAGACAAGAACCTCACCAAAAACAGCACCAGCGACAGCAATCTGTCCATATCGGCCTCAAACGCTACCTATTTCATAGTGTTCAACAACATGAACGGCAATGTTTCAAACTCCTTGCCTAATAGAGTCAATATAAGGTACATACCTCCTCTGTCCCTGTCTAACCTGCAGAGCGACCACGCCGTAGTCAACTACATCTACATATCAGGTGGCTCGCTGCTGGTCTCTCTTGTACTAGTTATTGCAGGAATTGTCATACTCGTAATAGGGCTTATAAAGAAACCGAAGATACTTGCTACAGAGGTGCCGGAGGTTTCCGGCAAGGTATCAACAGGCAAGCTGGACAGGAAGATAAAGGAGCGCGACGAGCTATATAAGGGCATAAAGGAGAAGAAGCAGAAGAAATCTAATGAGTGAATGCATGGACGAACTTAAAGAGAGGATTGCCGGGGAGATAACACTGTCAGAAAGCCCTGGCAGCACTATGAAGAAATGGCGCGAGCTGTTCGGCATATCACAGATAGATTTGGCAAAGCACATTAAGATAGCAACATCGACAATAAGCGACTATGAAAGCAACAGGCGCCTTAGTCCGGGCGTTGGGGTGATAAGCCGTTTCGTAGACGCACTTTTTACTATAGATGACACAAGAGGCGGTAATATAAGGAGAAGCCTTGAAACCGCAACTAACAACAAGCCAGAGAGAGTGCCATTCTACAATTTAAAGGATTTCAACATACCTATAAAGGGAACAGACTTTACCAGGATAATAGAGGGTAAGGTAATAGCAAATCCAAACTACCTGGACAACATAAACATATTTGGGTATACTGCATTGGACAGTTTGAGGGTAATACTTGAGATATCGCCGCAGGAATATCCGAAGCTCTTCGGCTCCACCCTCGAAAGGGCATTCATATTCGAAAACGTATCTACCGGAAGGTCACCGATGGTTGTAATACGCGTTGCACCGATAAAGCCGCGCATAGTGGTCATACAGGGCATAAGCACAGTTGACAAGCTTGCAATAAAGCTCGCCCAGATAGAAAAGATACCGCTGCTCACTACAAAGCTGGAGATGTCTGAGATATATGCAAGGCTGGCAAAGATATAAATCCTATATAGAAATCAGCCCCATACATCTGCCTTGACCTTGTCCTGATCAACGTTAAATGCTGACAAGGCGTTCTTCATCGCTTTCACGAACTCCAGGGGCCCGCAGATATAGACTGTGCGTTCATCTAGATCCTTTGCATATTTGGCTATCATGTCGGAGTCTATATGGCCTTTCTCTCCTGTCCAACCGTCGTTTTCCTGCGGCCGAGTTACAGTTACCACCATATTCATGCCTAGTTTTTCCTTGAGGCCTTCAAGCTCGCTTTTCCTTATTATCTCATTTGGGAACCTGACACTGTAAAGCAGTATTATATCTGTCCCAGACTTCTGTGCGTCTATTTCCTTAAGCATGGACATGAATGGTGCTAGTCCTGTGCCGCCTGCTATGAACAGCACCTTCTTGTCCTGTGAAGGAACAAACCTGAACTGCCCATACGGGCCTGTCATGTAATATATATCGCCTACTTTTGCATTTTCGAGCTTTGATGTGAGTCTTCCATGAACCATATGTATAAAGAAATCGATGGTCTCAGAATTTGGCGCCGACGCTATAGAAAAAGCCCTTGTTATCTTTTCGTTTGTAGCTTTATCTACATATGTGAGCATTACGAACATGCCAGGATCGAACGAGAGCGTCGAGCCATCCTGCGCCTTATACCTGAATACATATACGTCTGGCGTATCCTTCAATATTTCCGTAAGCACATACGGTTTCTGATTTATCGATATATTGTGCGGCGATTCTACCATGGTACCACTACAGTCATGTGAAATATAACAGCGATTATTAAGTCAACAGATATTATGTGCAATGTTTATTAAGATTGTACTGATTTATATAAATATGGCAGTAGCAAAAGGGAAGGCAATTGCGCATCGAGGCATAAAGATATACCTCGAAGAGCACAACAACTTAATAGAAGAAATAAGCATAGAAGCGACAGAGCTTACATTCCCAAAGGAACATGTACCAATACTGGAAATGCACCTGATAGGCAGGAGGATGACACGCAATGAGATAAAGAAGGCGCTTGCTGAGGTTTACGAAGCAACCGGCAGTTCGCTTTCAAGCAAAGATGAAGAGGCATTGGTGAAGTCCATATTGGCTACGAAGAATAACAGCAGCGCTGCAGTATAATGCAGGCACAGGCACATATCTATCCAGTAAAATCAGCTATTATACTCGCTACTTCTTCAGGATTCGTATAATGCGGTTCATGTCCAGCACCGTCAACCATCCTGAAGGCGCTTCCTTTGATGCTTGATATAAGTATATCGGAATAATGGATATCAACAACTTTGTCGTTGCTGCCCCAGATTACTATGCATTTGCACCTTATCTTTGAGAGCGCTGCTTCATCGAGCCATCCAGAAGTATCAGCATCTGCATTCATTATGCTCTCCATTACATACTTGTCATTGCCATTGATTTCAAGCAGCACCTTGAGCATATTTGCCTTGTAGCTTGCCTCTTCTCCTCTGTCAATTATGTCAACGAAATACTCCTTTATTCCTGCAGCATCTTCAAGCATAATTCCATGCAGGCCATCATATTCTGAAGCATACTTAGCAGCAATCCACCCGCCATACGAATGGCCGAATAGGTAGCAATCCAATATCCATAAGGATTCTAGGAATTCGTGGATTGCCTGCACCTGGACATCTATATTGTACGCTATGTGGGGCTTATCTGACTTGCCGTGACCAAGCAAGTCTACCAAATATACGTCCATATTGTCTGGAAGGAACTCTACGAGCTTCTTCCATACGCGTGATGACGCTCCTAACCCATGAAGGAATACTATGCATGGAGCGTTGCCTTTGTGGTGCCTGTAATATAGATTCCCAAGGGAAGTCTTTGCATAGCCTTCCTCAAAATCATTATCATAGTCCATGGATATACCTTCAGTGCTTGCTGTCTCCGTAATAGAAATGTATAGGCCTTCCCATGGCAGCCTCTGCAGCTTCCTGTATTGCTTCACTATACGTAGGGTGGGGGTGTATTGTATCGGCTATGTCTTCAACGCTCGCACCCATCTCTATAGCGAGCGCAGCTTCGGCTATCATTGCATTGGCATCATCAGATACGATTTCCACGCCTTTGACTACTTTATTGCTATCGTATGCGATTTTGACAAAGCCTTTTGTGCTGTTCAATGCTATTGCCCTCCCAAGCGCGCTCAAAGGAAATTTTGTAACGGATATGCCATCCCCCTCTATCGTTCCTGCTATAGCTATCTCCGGGTCAGAGAATATTACTGCGGGCACAACTATGTTGTCATAGCCAGAATTCTGCCCCGAGGCAGCTTCTCCAGCCACAACGCCCTGGCGCATAGCCTTGTGTGCCAGCATTGGTTCGCCTACTACATCTCCAACTGCGTATATATTTTCATCCGCGGTTCTGAGCGCCCCATCTACCTCTACGAAGCCCTTACTGTTTAGAGTTACCTTGGTGTTCTCTAAGCCAAGCCCTTTTGTATACGGTGAAAGGCCTATCGCTCCGACTATCACTTCGGATTCTATTTTGGTGCCATCGCTAAGCGTTATAGAAGTGCTGTCATACGAGGTCGGATTTACGCCTTTATGTACCTTTACGCCAAGGGCTTCCATGCCCTTCTTCACAATAGAAGTTGCATCAGCATCAAAATGTGATAGCACATCAGATCTTGCTATTATGTGCACATCCGTGCCAAGTTTTGCATATAGCGTTCCTATTTCAACCGCAACATACCCTGCCCCTATTATGCTCATGTTCTTTGGTATAAAATCCAGCATCAGCGCCTTCTTATAATCTATTATTCTATCAGAAAACTCAAAGCCTTTCAGGACTGTTGGCTCTGATCCTGTCGCTACTATGGCCTTCTTAAAATCAATCTCAACACCATCGGTGAGCTGCAGCTTGCTGCTTGATATGAATGTCGCTTCTGCTTCAAAAACATCTATGCCATGGGCTTTGCAGAGGAACTTAACGCCATTTTCAAGTTTATCGGATACACCCATCCTCCACGCATACATCTTCTTGGGGTCTACTGATACCTTTCCAGTTATGCCGAACTCTGCGGAATTATTTGCATCATGCACTATGTCAGATATGTGTATAAGTGTCTTTGAAGGTATGCAAGCATAGTTCAAGCAATGCCCACCCATCTTTCCCTTTTCAATTATAGCAACGCTCTTTCCGAGTTCAGCGGCTCTTATAGCAGCGATATACCCACCAACACCACCTCCTATAACTGCTATGTCTACATCTTCAGGTATGGAACCCATTACCATAAAAAACACCTATAGCATTTCAAGGAACTCTGGGTCTTCCAAGTAACCCTTTAGGGCATTGCCGAACCTCACTGCCTCTGCCCCATCTACAACTCTATGGTCGAAAGTAAGAGAGAAAGGCAACACTTTGCCTATTGCTATCTTGCCATCCTTTACCACGGGCATATCCCTTATGAGGTGCACTCCGAGTATTGCAACATCTGGGTAGTTTATCATAGGTACCGAGAGATATCCTCCACCCAGGCTGCCTATGTTGGTTATCGTAAATGAGGTATCTGTCATTTCATCTATGCTTATGCTCTTATCCTTCACCTTTTTACCCAGCCTCTCTATCTCTTGTGCTATCTCTATTATGCTCATCTTGTCAGCTCCTTTGATCACTGCAACCCTAAGCCCATCGTCAGCCTCAGCAGCCAAGCCTATGTTATAATACTTCTTCACTATCACTTCCTGCTTCTCCTTGTCATAGCTTGAGTTGAATCTTGGGTTCTCTTTCAGTGCTTCTATTGTGGCCTTTATTATAAATGGCAGGAAAGTGAGCTTTGTACCGGTGTCCTTTGCCCTCTGTTTCTCCTTTTCGACTATATTGAACAGATGCGTTGCATCTATCAGGTCCATATGCACTGCCCTCGGTATAGTCCATGAAAGCTCCATATTTTTAGCTATTGCCTTCCTGACTTGGCTCATCGGTTGTCTTTCTATATCGCCTGCATGCGCCTCTTCTTTCACCTCTGAAAATTTCGGGACTGGAGCACTATTTGTCTTTGAGGCAAAGGCCCTTATGTCATTCTCTATGACCCTTCCTCCGGGCCCTGTGCCAATCACCTTGGATATATCAACACCCAAATCGCGTGCAAGCTTCCTTACTGCTGGAGTTGCGAGTACTTCTTTTGCCTCAGTTGTGGCTGCAGCTGGCGAAGCCATTACTGCAGCCGATTTCTGTTCTGCAGGCTTCTGCGATGCCTTTGCTTGTGCACTTTGCGTTGCATGTGTTGTTGAAGCTGATGGCAGCGCCTTCAGCTCGTCCGCCGTGCCGAAATACGCAAGCGTGTCGCCAACCTTAACATCTGTGCCTGCTTTTGCTACTATCTTTATCAATCCAGAAATCGGTGCAGGCAAATTTACCACAGCCTTATCTGTTTCTACCTGTGCTACTGGCTGGTCTTCTTTTACTTCAGAACCATCCTCTACAAGCCATTTCTCTATATGCCCCTCAGTTATCCCCTCCCCAACATCAACAAATTTGATTTCTTTCATCCAAAGACCCTACTCATTATGCATTCAGCAATCTGTCTATTGCTGCAGCTATCTTCTTCTCATTCGGTATGTAATAATTCTCGTATCCTGGCATTGGGTATGGGAAGCTAGCTGAACCTACTCTGATTATTGGTGCGCTCAATTCAAACATTGCTTTTTCTGCGACTCTTGCGGCTATCTCTGCCCCTACTCCAAAGCTGAGCACTGCTTCGTGAACGATTAGCAGCTTCCCAGTTTTCTTGACGCTCTCCAATATGGTTGCTTCGTCAAGCGGGTTTATGGTCCTAAGATCTATCACGTCTGCAGAGAGCTTTCTATCCTCTACAACCTTGTTCACCACAGGCACCATTGTCCCGTACGTCACCACTGTGAACTGATCGCCCCTCTTCACATAATTGGCTTTGCCAATAGGCACATCATACTGCTCGTCTGGCACATCCTGCTTGAACAGCCTGTAAAGCTTTGTGGGCTCGAGGAAGAGCACCGGGTCATTCATTTTCAGCGCAGATGTAAGGAGTCCCTTTGCATCATATGGGCTTGAAGGCTCAACCACTACCAGCCCCCCAACATGCGAATAGAAAGCCTCTGGGCTTTCTGAATGGTGCTCCAATGTCTTTACGCCCCCGCTTACCGGAGTCCTCACTACCATAGGCACTGTAAGGTCTCCTCTGGTCCTGCTCCTGAAGCGTGCAGCATGGTTTATTAGCTGATCAAAACCAAGGAACATAAATCCCGCAAATTGTATTTCGGGCACAGGATGCAGGCCTGCCAAGGCCATGCCTATTGCAGCGCCTATAATGCTTGATTCCGCGAGCGGCGTATCCAATACTCTTTTATCGCCGAACTTGTCGAGAAGGCCGTCAGTTACTCTGAACACTCCTCCATCCTTGCCTATATCTTCACCCAGTAGCACTATCTTATCATCTTTCCGCATTGCAAGCTCCAACGCGTTGTTTATTGCGCCAACCATATTAGTATTCATTCAACCACCTCTCACATCCAGAAGTTTGATTTGACTGCATCATCTTCCTCTTCCTTCAGCACTTCAGGTACGAAGCTGTATACATTCTCAAACATACTCTTTGGATCAGGCTTGAAAGCCTCTGCCTTTGCAACTGCTTCATCTATCTTGGCCATCTGCTCATCTGTTGTCTGCTTCTCCTTTGCGTCATCCCAAAGATTCTTGGCCCTCAAGTATGCACCTACCCTTTTCAACGGGTCCTTCGCTTTCCATTTCTCTACATCCGCTTCAGGCCTATACTTCGAAGGGTCATCAGATGTCGTATGCATACTCATCCTGTAAGTTACGCATTCTATTACTGTAGGCCCTTCGCGTGCATGTTCTATTGCATCCTTTACTACCTTATATACGCCTATCACATCATTGCCATCAACCTGTACGCCCTTTATGCCAACAGCTATGGCTTTTTGAGCGAGCGTTTGTGCTGCCGATTGCTTGCTTCTTGGTACTGATATCGCCCACTGGTTATTCTCTATTATTGATATCATGGGTAACTTATTCACTCCTGCGAAATTTATAGCTTCATAGAAATCTCCTTCGGAAGTTCCACCATCCCCCACAAATGCAACAACCGCCACATTTTTGTTCATATACTTCTGTGCATATGCTATGCCTGCAGCATGCGGCATCTGCGTTCCCACAGGCACTATTACTGGGAGGGCATTTATCTCCTTAACTTTGGAATTGCCTTCTTCATAACCTCTCCAATAAAGGAAGTAACTTTCCAATGGCAGCCCTCTTGCAAGATATGCGCCATGCTGCCTAAAGTTCGGTACAAGTATGTCATCTTTCCTCATCGCAAACGCTGCGCCTATCTGTGTGGCCTCTTCACCGATAAGCGGCGCAAATGTATCTGCTCTGCCCTGCCTCTGCAGGCTTAGCGTCTTTGCATCTAGGTTCCTTGCAAACAACATGGATTTGTACATTTCAACTATCCTGTCGTCACTAAGATCCGTAGGGTAAAGCGACTTATCTATTGTACCATTCTCATCCATCACTTGAAAATAATCTATTGAGCCCTCGAAGGCTTTGCTCTGCATTAAATCACCCATTTCTATGACTGCCAATAAAGTAATTTAAGTATTTGCAACTCTGCTAGGTAGGTAAGATACAACAGTGCAGGACGAGCAAACCGCAAGAGGCTCAAAGCGGGTCCGTGCTTTCCCGTATCTCCTCTATGGCCTTGTTATCATGCGAATATATATACGGCGACAGGTCCAAGTCCTTCGGGCTCTTCTGCAGCTTCCTCGCATACGTGTCGTGCAGGTGCTTACCCACTTCGTCACTGTAGGCTTTCCAGTCTATGCCGAGCGATTCGACATACAGCTTTTCTACTCCATCGGCGATTTCATGCGCGTATGGGTATTCATATGCATCATCGGTGAGCCATTTTTCTGTGAGCTCGTGGTGCCTCCCTATGCTCTCAAGAGTGCTTACTTCTTTTCCATTTACGTTCAAACTTTTCGGAAAGTTCCTATCAATGTATATTGTTTTGCCGTCGTTAGAGTACCCGCCGGTATACTTTATATCATAGTCTGTGCTTATCTTTATATCTGAGCCTAGCCTCTTGGTCAGTAGCTTGCCCATCAACTCTCCTTTATAAAAGAGCTTATCGTCATCGAGCTGTACGACCTCTCCCTTTTGCAGAATCTGCTTTGATGTTGCTTTTATGTATGTTGGAAGTACATAATTCAATGCTACTATTATGTACTCTCCTTCCTTCTCTTCTTTGTGGACCCTGTGTTCCACAACCGTATAATCTTCCATAAAACCTATTTTCTATTCCTATTAAAACTTATATATGTTTACCCACTTTCCAACGGTGTCAAGCGCGTATGCACAAAAAGGTTATAAAGATATGCAGTCATAAATGCAATCATATGGTGGATTTCAAAAAGGTTGACAAGGCAATGCTTGAGCGCATATGCGCTAATGCAAAGCTCAGCCTGACCAGTTCGGAAGAAGAAAGGTTCATCTCTGAAATGGAAGAGATCCTATCGGCATTTAGGGAGCTAGAAAGTGTAGATACAAAAGGGGTACAGCCTGCATATCACGCCACTGAAATAAGGAATGTATGGCGCGAAGACAAAGTGAAGAAGAAAAACGTAGACATAAAAAAGAACACTGGAGCAATTGAAGATGGATATATAATAGGGCCAAAGCTCGTCTGAAAAGGTGGTTATATTAATACGGGTAAAAACATTCCTGGAAGAAGTGAAATCCGGCAGCATAGAGATAGATAAATTCATCTCAGATGTCAAAGCTAGTTCTGGCGCTATGCAGGAGAAATACGCACCATTCATAACCATAAACGATAGTTTCGGTAAATCAAAGCCGCGAGAAGGTGTGTTGCAGTACCTTCCTGTTTCAGTGAAGGATTGCCTGTGCACTGAGGGCATAAGGACCACAGCAGGCTCAAGGATACTCGAGACATATGTTCCCAATTTTGATGCCACAGCAGTAGCAAAAGTAAAAGAAGCCGGTGGCATGATACTGGGTAAAACCGCCCAGGATGAATTCGGCTTCGGAACGTTCTCTACAAACTGCGCCTATGGTGCTCCTAGGAATCCATATGATCCAGAAAGGACCTGCGGCGGCAGCAGTGGCGGTGCAGGGTGCGCTACTGCAGCATCTGACTTTCCCCATATAGCGATAGCGGAATCAACAGGAGGCAGCATAACTGCGCCTGCAGCATTCACTGGTACCGTAGGCTTGACGCCTACATACGGCAGGGTATCAAGATATGGGCTTATAGATTATTCGAACAGCATGGACAAGGTAGGTGTGATATCTAAAGAGGTATACGATTCAGCATTAATGCTATCAGTAATATCTGGTCACGACCCGCTTGATTCGACAAGCTATGACAAGGGCAGCGAAGATTTTACAAAATATATTGGAAAGGACATCAAAGGCATGAAGATAGGCATGCCTAAGGAATACTTCAGCGGCGTAGATAGCAGTGTAAAGAAATTGGTTGAAGATGCAATCGCTAGGCTTGAAGGGCAGGGTGCCGAGATAGTAGAGATTTCGCTTCCCAGCACAAAGTATGCCATTGCAGCATATTATATCATTGCAATGGGTGAAGCATCTACGAACCTTGCCAAATACTGCGGCATGCGTTACGGCATGCAAGGCAAGATAAGTGGAGAGTTCTCCGATTATTTCTCAAGCATACGCTCCGATGGCTTCGGCGAAGAGGCGAAGAGGAGAATAATACTCGGCACTTATGTTAGGGCTGCAGGTTTCAGGGATGCCTATTATATGAAGGCGCTGAAGGTGCGCAAACTACTAATAAAGGAATTCAAGGAGTCGTTCAAGCATGTCGACGCAATAGCCACGCCGTCAATGCCCATGCTGCCCCCAAGGTTCGATGAGATAGCCAAGCTCTCGCCTATGGAAATATACAACATGGACAAGATGACCACTGCACCAAATCTGTGCGGTTTTCCAACAATATCAATACCTGTTGGAGCATCAAAGGGGCTTCCTGCGGGTATGCAACTGATAGCAGACCATTTCATGGAGGGCCGTCTTATAAGCATAGCTGCGGCTGGAGAGGTGATGAGATGAGCATAATGATAGGATTGGAGGTCCATTGCCAGCTCAACACGGCGAGCAAGCTCTTCTGCTCATGCGAAGCATATCCAAAGGATGCAAAGCCTAACAGCTCTACATGCGAAATATGCCTTGGATACCCGGGCACCAAGCCTGTTATAAACAAAAAGGCGATAGACCATGTTATAAGCATAGGCCTAGCCTTAGGCTGCAGGATAAACCCAGAATCATATTTCTCTAGGAAGACGTACTTCTACCCAGATATGCCTAAGAACTATCAGATTACCCAATATGAGGTGCCCATAGCATCAGAAGGTGTGATAGAAGTCAACGGGATTAAGATAAGGATAAGGCGTGTGCATCTAGAAGAGGATCCAGCAAGGATAGTCTATGCTGATGGCAATCTGGAGACGGCAAGCCATGTGCTTGTCGATTACAACCGTGCAGGCACGCCTCTGGCAGAGATAGTTACTGAGCCTGACATGAAGAGCCCAAAAGAGGCAAGGGCCTTCCTGGAGAAGCTTTCAACCATATTGGAATACCTTAAGGTGTATGACCAGTCTAAAGGTGCATCTCTCAGGGTTGATGCAAACATTTCAGTTGATGGTGGAGAGCGGGCAGAGGTAAAGAATGTAACAGGATTTGAGAATGTGGAGAAAGCATTGAACTACGAAGCAGTAAGGCAGCAGAACATAGTAAGGCTGGGGAGAAAGGTAGATAGGGAGACTAGGCATTTCGATGAAGTGGCAAAAACGACAAGGACGCTGAGGAAGAAGGAATTTGAGGAGGATTACGGCTATATATTCGATCCAGATCTGCCTGTGTTAGACATATCGGACGAATGGAAAAGCGGAATAGAAAAGGGTATGCCAGAGCTTCCAGATATAATGGTGAAGCGCTTTTCGAAGCAATATGGTTTAGGGGAGTATGAAGCAAAGGTCATAGTATACACAGGAAAAGACTTTGCGTCATTCTTCGAAGACGTGTGTGTAATCTACAACAAGCCAAAGGTTGTAGCTAGATGGATGATAAACTATCTTCTAAAGAGCCTTAACTGGAGGTCTGAGCGCATATCGCAGTCAAAGGTTTCATCAGATACATTTTCTGAGCTGCTCAACATGATAGACAAGGGAGACGTAACAGAGAGATATGCAAAAGAGCTCATAAAGGAATATGTTGATACGGGATTGCGCCCCTCCCAGATAGCTGCAAGGTCAGGTCCAAGGTTATCGCCAAATGACCTTAGGGATATAGTTAAAAATGTTATAAAAGATAATACCAAAGCTGCCTCAGAGCTCGCCTCAGGAAAAAGTGATGCACTCACATACCTGATAGGTGCAGTGCTCAAGGCTACAGGCAAGCGGGGAGATCCAAAAGAAATAGCGAGGATGATAAAGGAAGAAATATCAAATGCCTCTGTAGCTCAGTAGGTAGAGCGACTGGCTGTTAACCAGTAGGTCACAGGTTCGAGTCCTGTCGGAGGCGTAATATTAGGCGGGGCAATTCTATGGATGGCACGGATGGCTGGTCTAGGACATGCAGGCTCGCAGAGATAACCAGCGAGATGGACGGCGAGTACGTTACTGTAATGGGCTTTGTAAGGGAGATACGCGACGTAGGCAAGCTCAAGTTCGTCCTTCTTGCAGACATAACAGGCACGCTGCAGGTTACCTTCAAAGCAGGTACCAAGGTGTTTGATGCGGTAAGCGACGTCACAAGAGAGTCCGCAATAGGCGTAAAAGGCACTCTAAGCACTAGCGGCAAGGCCGCAGCAGGCATAGAATTGATACCAAGCGAGATCAAGGTATTCTCAAAAGCCGAGCCAAACCTGCCTATACAAGTATATGGAAAGACAGATGCGCTCCTAGATACGAGGATGGATTGGCGATTCCTCGATATAAGGAAGCCAAAGAATGCCCTGATATTCAAGGTCCAGACTACGATAGAGGCTGCGATGCGCGAATACTGGATAAAGCGGGGATTCATAGAGATACACTCGCCTAAGCTCATGGGCGCGCCGAGCGAGAGCGGTGCAGAGCTGTTTCCTGTAATATATTTCGACAGGACTGCATTCCTTGCACAATCGCCCCAGTTCTACAAGCAGATGGCTATATGTGCAGGCCTTGACAGAGTATTCGAAATAGGCCCTGTGTTCAGGGCTGAGCCCTCCAATACAACAAGGCATGCTACTGAATTCACATCTGTAGACATGGAGATGGCATGGATAGAATCCCATGAAGATATAATGAAGTTTGAGGAAGAATGGATAGTCCATATAATGAACAGGGTAAAGGAGGAGCATGGCGATGAGATCAAGGAGCTGTATGGAATAGATGTGATAGTGCCTAACATACCATTCCCAAGGATATCGTTCAGGGACGCAAAGAGCATGCTCAAGCAATCTGGTAAAGCATCAAAAGATGACAATGACATATCATCAGAGGAGGAGAAAGCGATAGGCGAAATGGCTATGGAAAAATACGGCAGCGAATTCATGTTTATAAAAGAATATCCGTGGAGCATTAAGCCTTTCTACCATATGCGCAAGGAAGACGACCCTTCAGTGACAAAGGGATACGACCTGCTCTACAAAGGGCTTGAAGTTACGACCGGCTCGCAGAGGGAGCACAGGCACGATATACTGGTAAAGCAGGCAAAGGAGAAGGGGCTCAGCGAAGAGAACGTGAAATTCTATACAGACTTCTTCAGGTACGGAGCGCCGCCCCACGGTGGCTTTGGCTTTGGGCTCTCAAGGCTAGTCAAGCAGATGCTAAATATAGAGAACATAAGGGAGGCGATGTTCGCTTTCAGGGACATGAAGCGTCTTTTCCCGTGAGCTTGCATACCTAGCATTAATGGCAAAGCATAATAAATGTTGGCTAAAATAGTAATATGCTTATTGCGCCTCGGTGGTGTAGTGGTTAGCATACGAGCCTGTCACGCTTGCGACTCGGGTTCGAATCCCGACCGAGGCGTTTTCTAGCTACTCTAGCGATTATGTTTCACACATCTAATCCTATGGCTGGATGATGCCTTATAATAGAAGGTATGCATAGGGATAATACCTTACTAATTATTCTTGGGCCTATACTACCTCCTTTCAATCCCGTTGTACTTTCCCTTTCTCTTTGGTTCTGCTACTTCCAACAACCTGCTTATAAGTTCATTTTCCGAATACTCAGTTGTGCCTATCCTGCTGTAAATCACTTGTGGATTCACCCTTCTTAGCAATCCATAATTAAGAGCCTCGCTTTCATGTGATGATTCAAACAACTCCTTTGTTTTACCTTCTACTATGAGCTCGTCGCATATATCGTGCAATTTTAATGGCCCGCTTGAAAAATTATTGAGCCTGCGCTTCAAGTCACCTTTTTTACTATCTGTTATGAGTATCAAATAATAATCCCTTGACACATCAGACTCCTTAAACAGCCTCAGTTTATTGATAAACTTGTCGGTAAAAAAAGCTTTGCCATGCGGTTCTAACAAAACGGTTTTGTTATTTATTTTTGCATCTTCTATAATAAAATCAGGTGTAAACGTTATAGCCCTATTATCAAGGACATAGCTGAATACAATCACATCTCTGCTATACCTTATTTCAAGGGCATCTAAGATATCTGAAACTCTTCTTTCAAAATTGCTTTCCCCTTTCTCCTTTCCTTTGTTTACCATAGACCCCCTGAGTCAAGCAATTCAATTATCGTCTAATATTCTCAAGAAGTAATAAATATTATAGCCTCATTTCCAGTTATAAGCGTAAAATTCAGTTAAGCGCACAGTAGTAAAATAAATGACACACAGCTTTTATGTGCCCTTGTAGTATAACTTGGATAGAACACGGGCTTCCGGAGCCTGTGATCCGGGTTCAAATCCCGGCAAGGGCGCTGAAAATTTCAATATAAAAAGAGTTTTAGAAAATAAAAATCACAAACAAAATAGGGGTTGCCACCTAAAAACCGCGGCATCTGCTTTCTACCTGTGCCTTCTGTTCTGCCAATTTGTATCTCTTTTAGGCAGCTACTTATCATCAACTTTCTTCAAATCCTCTAGTACTACAAGAAGCTTTTTCCCTTCAAATTTTTGTATTTCTACTTCAAGTGCCTTCGGCACGAATATTACCTTTGCAGGGCCTTGTTTTGATATCTTTGCAAAGAATGAAACTGTATTCATTACGAGTGGCTTTCCTGCTCCTGTGCCCTCTTTCCATACATTGTTCCACTTATCCTTTTTTGCTATATCTTTTGATACATGTTTTTCCATATATTTCACCTCATATTTTCTAATATGGTTTACAACATAATAAATATATAAAACTATCATTTCTTCTGCATTCTTAAAGCTGCGGTTTTATCTTTGCGAAGAATGTATTGCAGCAGCTGAAATATGGCATGGGTCAACTTAAGAAAAGCAACTTAGAATAAAATCAGTGAATCCTCCCTTTCTTCAAGTCTTTTATTACCCTTGCGATTTCCTCGACTCTTTCCCCAATAAGATATTTACTCTTATCAAATCCCTTTTTTGTATCCACGAATTCGTATTCCTCAATATCCTTTGTCACAATATCAGATATTATGAAGATTGCACCTGCCTCAATCTTCATGCCTTTTCT
>JBMFWP010000019.1:0-16121 GCA_049965155.1 Candidatus Micrarchaeia archaeon
CGGCAAATCTGACTATGAGAAAGCGCTTTACACCTTTAGATATCAGTTCTTCAGTTGCGATCCCGGTTATCGGTGCGCCAATAGGGAGGTATACTATTGCCAAGCCGCTGCTTCTGCTCAGATACACGCCTAAGGAATTGAACATTTTGTCTTCGTATGAAGCTACTCTGGTGCTACCAAAGATCTTAGTGAGCCTCCTCCTTATCCCTGAAGAGTAAACCAGTATGGCCATGTCTGGTAATTTGACCTTATTGCCCTTTACAAAGTATTGTGGGCTTACCGAAGGCCTTTTTGTGTATTTGCCCTTGTAGTGTGGAAACATGCAATTACCATATTCAAAAATCCTTGGTGCAAATAGGTATTTATCAATTCTATACTAAGTGCTGCAATGTGCGTTTATGCATCGTTTTGGTTTAAGCATGCAGTGTTTGCTATGTTAGACCGCTTTTCGCAGTATGCGCTTTAGAAAGGCATATAAATATGATTGCAAATAATATTCAGAGGATGCTGATTATAACTTCAAAGCACAGCATATAATATCTAAGGTGTATTGTTGGGAAGCATACCCAGGAAATGGAAGAAGAAAGGAAGGATGCGCTGGAAGTGGCTCAAGAAGAGACGCAAGAGGCTCAAAAGGGCACAGAAGCGCAGAGTAGGAAAGCTCTGATCGGCTTTTGCTGTTGATTCTGAATGCTTAGCTTAGCTGCGCCTTTCATAAATCCAAGCACAGAAGTGAAGAACTATATTCTCGCAGCCTTGAGGCTGCGCTTTTTTATACTCTGATCTAAAGGCGTAAGCCAAAGGCTTGCAGCTATTATAGCTGTGCCTACTTAGTGAGCTTATCCAGTATTGGATATGTATCGAAAAGCCTTTCCTGCTCCAGCTGCTGGTACACCATGTAGATTATGCCTACAGTAAGCAATATGCCCATTCCAGTGCCCATCGCTCCTGTAAGCGTGGCTACCGCTGCGAGCAGCCCTACGAATATGCTCCCGAGGACCGTGACGGTGGGTATATACCTATTGAGCACGTTCTCCACTATCCTCGGATCCCTTCTGAATCCTGGTATCTGCCAGCCCTGGTCGCCGAGCTGTTCAGCGACATTCTTCGGGCTCTGCCCTGTCATCTCTATCCAGAACTTGCCAAATACTATGCACAATAGTATCAGCACTATGGTATAGACTATCGCATGAACCCACTCAGGCACAAGTATGAAGCCGCCCATAGGCAAGTACAGCCTGCTGGTCTGAGTCAATAAGAAGTTGAAATAATTGGCATATCCGCCTACACCTCCATATGCTGCAGAATACGGTAGCGGGAACGATGGAGATATTAGGTAAGTTATGCCTCCGGTTAGCTGGAGCGATGTGCCTCCTGTGGCAGTGCCTACTGGCTGGTAGAAAGCTATGAATTTTGCTAAGCCTGCCATGCTCCCCTTAACCCCTGCAAGGAATCTGAACCACACTGTCATGCTGAGCTCGAGAGCTGACGCTAGGATGACAGGCAGCACGCTCACATACAGGAACGGTATTGGAAGCCTGCCTCCAAGGCCCCTGAGCTGCTCGAAAGACAGAGGCAGCTCGACCTTTGTCTCGTATGCATATATGCTTATCAGGAATATTATTATGGAGAAGAACAGCGGCGCGAACACCAGCACCGTATTTGATATCGCAGCTGCGCTTCCTGCAGCTATGGCCGATATTGCTTCTGGTATCAGTATTTCAGCAGTTCCTGCAACTATGGCGTAAGATACACCGCTAGCTATGAACATGTTTATTCCGGATGTTATGCCGTACTTGGTCATCAGCTCGTCCATGAACACTATCGATACCGCTCCTATAGCGAGCTGCAGAATCACTATGCCGAGAAACGATGCAGACTCTACAGGCACGAAGCCTGTCACCGCATATATTACGCTCTCAACCACCGCTATGCTTATTGCTAGGAGCTTCTGCAGAGCCTGAAACCTTGATTTGTCCTGTACGTTGTTCAAGTCAACTTTTATCAAGCCGGAGCCGTTTATGAGCTGGAGCAGTATGCTCGCAAGCACTATCGGCCCGATGCCTACAGTTATGACGCTGCCTATCTTTGCTGCAAACACTATGCTTATCAGCTCTAGAGAAGAAGACACGGCAGCAACATTGACGCCATAGGCATCTATGTTATATAGTATGAAATAGACCCCTATTATGACTGCGGTCCAGTACATTTTCTCTCTTAGCGAGAGCGGCCGTGCCGGTGGCTTTATGCTTGGTATAAATTTGGCTATCTTGTCCATGAATTCCAGAGCCATCGTCCGACCTCATAAGCACTTTATTTTCTATGCGTCCTTATTTTATTGCGTGCGCCTTGTGCAGCTTCTCTTATATCTATCGTGTATTTCCCAAACGAGCTTCGCTGCGTCTCGACGAGCCTCGAGCCGAGGTATGCGTTGAGCATGCCGTTCATGAAGTTCGAAGCGAGCGCAATCATATCCTTCTTCGCCATTAGCCTGTCGAATTCCATGTGCAGCGATATCGGGGCGCTACGCTTAATAGTTATATTGCCAAAGTTTAATAAAGCTATCAATTCCCTGAGCCTCCTCATCCTTGCCTCATCGCCAATGCCTTCATGCTCCTCCCCAAGTCTTCTTCCCAGCCCACTCCCAGCTACATACGCTATGTCGCCGAGCCCACTCGCATACTCTCCATGGAGCAGAGAATCAGAAGCAAGGCAATAATAATTGTAATTCATTAGCTTGCTCTTCTCCCTTTGAGCACTGTTGATTATATAATTCGAAAACTCGCTTATCCAGCGGTCAGAATCTAGGCGCTTATCGTCCATTTCACTATTATCGCTCTCTACGAATATGCACGAGTCACCTCCATTGCTCCGGCATTCTGATTCAGTGAACCTTACTATCCTTCTGTACTCTTCGCTCATAAACCCAGATATTATGCCTGCTTCAAAGGAATGGATGTTTACTCCCAGCTTCATGAGCGGCGCATCGGCAATTTTAAACTCGTAACTGCCGCTCTTGGGCATGTACGAGATGCTGGAATAGCCCGCCTTGCTGAGGAACTCCACAAGCATCGGAATTACAGTAGTGGCAGAACTGCCTGCGGTGTGCCTTGCTAACTTATATAGTATTTCGCCCACCCTAAACCCATGCGAAAAATATACCTCTCTAAGCTTTGGCGTCAGGCTTGCCAGCGCACCGGTAAGTGTGAACACTTGCTTGCTCACGCCGGCTGTACTACCCCTAGTGATGTCCTCCAGCAGAGTTTCCTCATAAGACCTTGGTATTGCACCTAGTCCTAAAGGTTCTACAGCAATCTCTCTCCTCCTAGGTGCAGCCTTGCGAGCCTTAGCTTTGATGTGCTTCACCTTCCTCCTTCTTGCCTTATCGGCGCCTGCCTTTGCTATTCTTCCCCTCATTTTCTGGCCTCTTAAGGGCGCATTTCGGGTTTGCAAGCCTATCAAGATAGTATGCCGCAAGCCCTACATTTATCAGTATGAATACTATGAAAAGCTCTATTTGATAAGTGACAAAGAACATGTCAAAAGTGACGAATTGTGACCCAAGCCCTAATGGAGCTAGTATTCCAAATAGAAGCGGCGATGTGCATCCGCATCCTCCTAGGACCCCGCCAAATGCAGCAGTGATTGACCCTGTCGCACTGGCAGAGATTTTGGCTTGGTTATTCTTTGTGCTCTTGACTGAAAATACTGCTATGGTAAGCAATATAGATGAAGTTATTACAAGCAAGTATACCAAATAAGAGGGCGGCAGGTTTATGTCTACCTCTATGCCATGTGTCTGTATTGAGAGTATGTAGGAGTATAAGCCGTAATATACCACTGCCGCAACAATATTGACTGCTATATATGCAGGATTGCTGTATATCCTCCTTAAAGTTGTCTTCATGCCTGCGCGCTTACTCATTTTATATCCCCATAGCCTTCTCTATACTATGTATGGCCGGCAGAGTGCAAACACTTGGCATGCTGCTCGACGTACTATTGAGCGTGCTGCACAGGTCTGCAATATATACATCTGCACCTGCATACTCCGTCCAGCCCATCTGGTCATTAGGGCTGCTGAGCTCGTTGTACATCTGCGCATGAGTCATAAATTCCAAGGTCAAATTATTTGACGATGAAGAATTGCTGAAGTCGACCGCATCTGCACCTGCAAAAAGATATTTGCCCCAAAATGTGAACGGTGTTCCCTGGAACTGCCCTGTGCTGTTCATAAATTTCATCGCCTCTAGATATGTCTGGTTTACCAATGATGCCTTTGCGACAAAGTAGCTCAGCGGCTGTACTTCGAATCCTTGCACTATCGGTGATTCGTAATCCGCAGATATAAAATTGATATAGTTGCTCGTATAGTTGTTGCCGAATCCTACGTTAGCGGCAGTAGTGTAATTATCAGCATTCCAATATATCGTAGGTACGTCATGGTCTCCAAAACTGCTGTATCCTGTATAAAGGGACTTGAATGTGCCGAATCTGCCCAGCGCCAATGCCATCGCCCATCTGTTCTCACCGCAGTATATGCACGATATTGCCCCTATATATATGACGGTTGGCTTTCCGTTTATAATGAGCGGCTTGAATACTGAGGAATTTGCAACTGGCAGGTCCATGACCAAGTTAGTGACGGATCCATTCAATAGCATCTCTCCAGCCGTTTCAAAATACGAGTTTGGTGCAGAGTTGAATACAGCCAATGCCGATGAATTAAGCGGCTTGTCTATATTAGTCAGCCTGTGCCCGAAATTATATTTAGAAGTATTAGTTGCTGAATGGTTTGTCAACGACGTAGAATTCTTGATTATGGTGTTGGTCGAATGTTGGTAGACATAAACCGGCTTAAATAAGCTCTGATAGACCATCAGTGCAACCACTATTACCAGCAGTGCCGTTATGATGTAAAGCGTTATGCTTATTGTGTCCAGCCTGCGCGCGATTCCCCTACCTGCTACCTCATCTTTTTGCATTTATAACATCCCTTTAATAAATTTTATACTGCTTATAATTTAAGATTAGAAATTCAAGTATTTATTCATATACTCAAAAGGCGTAACCCTTTGATATTTTGGGCACAAGGGCCATAAGCACCATATGTGTGTTCACATGGCGACAAAGCAGCTTACAAAAGAAGGATTGGAGCTAAAGGATAGAGTAGAGTTAGCCGATGCGCATTCTCATATAGACTTGATAACCGATCCTATGGTGATAAAAGAAGCAATAGACTACGGTGTCAAGACTATAATAACCGATGGAGTAGGTACAAGGTCTAACATGGAATGCCTAAGGATAAGCGATAATATAAACATATTTGCGGCAATAGGGATAGACCCAGAGCACTGCATGACTATGAAGGACGATGAGATAGAATTCAATGTCTCGCTCATAAAGGAGAACGCCAAGAAGACTGTGGCTGTTGGTGAGATTGGGCTAGATTACAAGCTTGCCAATACCCCTGAAGCGAGGGAAAAGCAGAAGCAAGTATTCGACATAATGCTAGATACCGCACTGGACCTGGGACTGCCTGTATCAGTGCATTCACGGGAATCGTTTGCCGATGTTCTAGGTATGGTTCGCGATAAAGGCATGAAGAAAGTGCATTTCCATTTCTTCGATGGAGATGAAGCACAGGCAAAGGAGGCTGCAGAAGCCGGCTACTACATATCAGTGCCCCCATACAAGTCGCAGAAGCGCGCCAAGGCCCTTGCCATAATGCCTGCCAGTCAGATAATGGGCGAGACGGATTCGCCAATAGTCGGAAGCTCGCCTAAGAGCGTTGAAAACTCTGTAATGTTCATCGCTGGCATAAAGAAGATGGATTATGCCAGTGCCGCCAGGCTTACTGCTGAAAATACAAAAGCCTTTTTTAATATTAGGTACAAATCTAATCAGTTGAGCGGATTGGGGCGCAGGCAATAGGGCCCGTAGCTCAGCTTGGACAGAGCAGCAGCCTTCTAAGCTGATGGTCGCGGGTTCAAACCATATCCTGGCGCAGTCTGCCGGCATGTGTGAAAATCCCGCCGGGCCCGCCTCACACTCTAGTGCATACAAACAGTCGGCACTTCAACCATCCAGCTCTTCGAGCTTAGTATACTCAAGCCTGCCTTGCTTGCCCAGGGTCTTTATTAAAAAGCCTGATATCAGATTGTAATCCTTCTTTATGAGCTTAATCCTCTTTTTCGTCCCGCCTGTCCTTATGAGGGCCATCAATGACGCTATCTGGTTGTCTTCGACAAGTTCTATCTCATCTACATTGCTTTTGTCAAGTTTATTGAACATTCCAGTATGCTCTACCTCAGCATGTATGCCATGGGATTCGAGCATCGACTTCTCCTTCTCTGCATCGACCTGTGTGTTGGCGGTCTTTATCCTTATGTCTTTACCACGGCCTTGGACCTTCTTCATATACTCCTCGGCCTCCGGGCTCAAGCCCTCATATTGCTCCAATATGGTCTTTCTTTTCAGTGGCAGAAGGTTCAGCGATACAAATATCAGTTCCTTAAGCGCCCTTTCAGGCAATGAATTGCCGCGCCTGAGGACGGTGTTGAACTTCATGCTGATATCGTCTATAACTACCCCATCCCTATCTACCACTACTACATCCTTGCGCTTGCCCGTTTCGAGGTTCTTGCCTGGCATTGTATCGCAAAGAGGCTTTCAACGCGAAGGTTTATATATACCTGTTCGGCATTCAACGATTGTCTAATAATCAGATAACGAAGTCTATTGGCATAATAACAGCACTGCGCCTCCATTGGTTGTGTATTTATATTTTGCAATAAATAAAACTAGCGATGGTGTTAGATTGCTTGACAGCAGGGTAGCGTCTTTTGCGAAGATAAAGTTCAACGAATATTACCGCAAGGCCTACATACCAATCAGCGAGCTGAGCAGGAGGGAGTTTGGCTTCGGTGATTTCGAGAGCAAGATAGTGAAGAGGCACATATCTTTCCGCACATTCAATGAGTTCAAGAGCTACATACTGTCTGACACCCCTGCGTTCATATCAGTATCGACATCGATATACAGATATCCGAGCGCCAGGCCAATGGAGAAAAAGGAAAGGATAAAGTCTGAGCTCGTCTTCGACATCGATTCGACAGACCTTAATCTCAAATGCCAGCTGGAGCACGGTAGGTCGTGGGTGTGCAGCAACTGCCTCGACGCTACAAAGGAGGAGGTGTTCAAGCTCATAGAAGATTTCCTTGTGCCTGATTTTGGCGTGCCTATAGACAAGATAACGATAAACTTCAGCGGCAATAGGGGTTATCACGTACACGTGATAGACGATGAGTTCATGAACCTCAATGCCGAAGCACGCAAGCGTGTGAGCGATTATATAACTGGCAAAGGCATAATGCTGAGCAGGTTCTTCCCAAACATAGACGATCCGAAGAAGCAGCTGAGAGGGCCTAAGCCCGATGATGCAGGCTGGGGCGGGCGAATAGCTAGAGGCATGATATCCGCGCTGAATTCAGGCGAGGAGAAGCTAGTGTCACTAGGCATAGAGAAACCGCTCGCAAGGAAGCTCCTGCGGAGCAAGGCTGACATTATAATGGGCATAACCACGGGTAACTGGGACAAAGTGAACCTGCCCAAGAAGGCCGAGGTATGGAACAGCATACTTAAGGCGATGTCGATAAGTCAGACCACATTCATAGACAAGAATGTTACAAGCGTGATGGATCATCTTCTAAGGGTGCCCAATACAATACACGGCGATACCGGTCTGATATCCAAGAGCGTCGAGAGTGTAAAGGCGCTGGAGAAATTCGACCCGATGAAGGAGGCGGTTCTATTCAGGGGCGGCACTGTAGCGGTGCACGTTAACGAATCGCCAGTGCTAGAGATAGGGGGAAGCAGCTTCGGCCCATACAAGAACAAGGATGTAGAGTTGCCCACATACGCTGCGCTTTACCTGATGCTGAAGCGCGTGGCGTTATTCCAATAATATTGGCATATATATGCGCAGTAAGAAAACATTTATAATTCTACCACACAATCTTTAATGTGATATTTTGCCTGAAAGACTCCTCGTATTGGCTGTAGACATAGACAATGACCTCTACCGTAAGACAAGGATTACGGGCCCGGTGGTAGGGAGAGAGGACAATCTCAAGGCTGCGGCAGCACTAGTGCTCGCGGACCCGCAGGATACTGATGGCAACACGATGTTCGAGGCCGTCAGAGAATACGACGAGCTCAAGAAGCAGGGCTACAAGGTAAACATAGTAACGATAACGGGTGCGGAGAAGGAGGGATATGTGGCCGACGCAGAGCTCTCCAGGCAGATAGATATAGTGCTCGACAGGTTCAAGTCCGATGCATGTGTTTTGGTAACGGACGGTGCAAGCGACAATCGCGTTCTCCCACTGCTAAAGACGCGCATAAAGGTCAACAGCGTCGACATACTGAGGATGAAGCAGGCAGAGCAGTTCGAGAACACATACTTCACGATACTGGAGAAGCTCAAGGAGCCGCACTATGCAAGGATAGTGTTCGGCATACCTGCTGCGATACTGCTGCTTTTCGCAATAAGCTACTACTTCCATTTCGGATGGCAGCTACCAGTGGGTCTGATAGGCCTATACCTGGTAATAAAGGGCCTCGGCATAGAAGACAGCCTGGTGCAATCATTCAAGGGGCTTGGCTTCAGCATAGACCGCTTCAGCTTTATATTCTACATAGGCGCGATATTATTCTTCTTCATAGCCATTGCAGTCAGCTACGGCAGCTACACCAGCGCATTGAGCTCTGCATCAAGCTCCCTTACTACAACAGCCTATACAATAGAGGGCTTCCTGATAATATTCCCAATAAGCCTGCTGCTGTATGTTGTGGGAAGGATATTGGACTTGGAGAACAAGCGCATGGTCTATAAGGCGATAAAGCAGGGCACGTATATGGGCTATGGCATAATAGGAATAGCGCTGCTGTACATAATGTCAGCTTGGTTCATAGGGCAGATATACTTCTGGCAGCTCCTCGTTTACAGTCTGGTAGGGATACTCGCAGGCTATGGGGTTTCGCTATTCAGTAGCAAGCTCAAGAGTGATGCAATACGCCGTGCCAGGATGAAGGACAAGCACGTCATAAACGACATCGGCGCGTACATAGGCAAGGTCGTGAAAGTTCAACCCGCAAAGAGCCAGATTTTCGTAAAGACAAACTACGGCACTATTATATCCTACGACGTTGATAGGATAGTCAGCGTAGCTGACAGGGTAGTTATAAGATAATGTGCAAAATGCATACCATATCTTTTGGCTCCAGAGTTTTCAGACGCTTATATGCAGCACCTGCCTAACATAGGCTCCAAGAAGTATAGTCACCGCTGCTGCGCCAAGCGATATTGCAAGGGTGGTTGCAACCCTTCTGCTTATGCTCTTATTTGTTACTACTGCAATCAGCGCCGCGACTATCGCAAGCACTACCGCAGTGAGTGCCATAGAATACGCTATACCTACAATTCCTCCAAATCCAAGCGCGAAAGGAGCAAGCGGGAAAGCAGCACCGAATATGTACGGCAAGCCAACATAGAAAGCAGATCCTATCGGAGAAGAATGCATGTCCTTGTGCCTAGATCTAACACTGCTCTCGTACTGCGTAGATATGTACGCTCCCCCTGCCATGGACAGTGTGCCTGACACTGCAACTATCATGCCGCCTATGGCTACAAGTATCGGCGTCTGAAGAGCTGCCCCAAGTCCTACTGTAGCGGCAAGCACTTCTACTAGGCCGTCGTTCATGCCGAATGTTATATCCCTTATATTGTCTATTACCTTGCTGTACTCTCCTATCCTCTTCTGGAGCGGTATCTCCCTTTTTAGCTCATCGGCCTTTATCTCGAATATTATCCTAGTCTTCCTTGAGTTGCCCTTGAATAGGTTTGCTGCAGATCCTATCTTCTCATAAAGCTCTATCTCTCTGTGCTCTATCGCTTTTATTGCTATAGAAAGTCCGAACAGCTTCCTCAGCACACCCAGCGCCAGGAATGTGATCTGCAGCCTCAAATTTGAAACTCCTGCTCCTTTGACATCGACTAGGCGCGACCATAGGGTTGCATGGTATGATTCTACCCCTGAAAGTTCGCTTAGCACCTCCTTAAGCTGCTTGTCCTTTTCTACTGATGCCAGCTTCTTATACACCCTCTTATGCAGTACCTCTTCCTTGTAAAGTCCAAGTAAATAACTGTCCCTATCTTTTGCATCCATTGCAACCAGGCCCTATACTAAGTTCCTAGAGTCAAGTACCTTTTCTAGTTTTGCCTTATCAAGCACCTTGTGCTCCAGGCAAACCTGTATTATTGTCTTTCCTGTAGAAGCAGCCTCATTGGCTATTTCCGCAGCTTTTGCATACCCGATATATGGGGTCAAAGCCGTCGCCAGAGATAGATTTTCCTCAAGCGTCTTCCCTATTCTTGCATTATTAGCAGACACTCCCTTAAGGCATTTTTCATTGAAGGCATCCACTGCATTTGCAAGTACCTTTAAGGCAAAAACGATATTGAATGCTGCTATTGGCATAAAGACATTGAGCTCTAGCTGCCCAGCGTTTGCCGCTTCTTCTATTGTTGTGCAGTTGCCCATCACCTGGAAGCATGCCATGTTCAGCATCTCAGCCATGCTGGGGTTTACCTTTCCTGGCATTATCGATGAACCAGGCTGAACTGTAGGCAGTATGAGTTCCCCAAGCCCTGCCCTGGGCCCGGAGCCCATCAGCCTGAAGTCGTTCGCTATCCTGTTGAGCGTAACTGCGCATGTGCGCAACGCTCCAGAAAGCATAATCTCCTCTTCTATATTCTGCATACCTGCAAAAAGGTTGGCCTCTGCAAAGAACCTGATATGGGTCACATCTGACAGCGTCCTTGCTGCTAGCTTCGGATATCCTGCAGGAGCATTTATGCCAGTGCCTACTGCAGTGCCGCCTATAGGTATATGCTTTAAAAGCGAGAGCACATACGACATATCCTTTATGCACTCTTCTACCTGCCCCGAATAGCCTTTAAATTCATCCCCGAGTGTTATCGGCACTGCATCCTGGAGATGTGTCCTACCTATCTTAACTGTCTTTGAGAATTCCCTAGATTTTGCATTTAGGAGCTTCTCCATTCTAGTGAGAGCAGGGACAAGGGACCCGATTATAAGCTTTGCTGCCGCTACATGCATGGCTACATGGAAAGTGTCATTAGTAGACTGTGACATATTGACATGGTCATTCGGATGTATGTACTTGTAATCGCCTTTCTTTCTGCCAATCAATTCAAGGGCCCTGTTAGCTATTACCTCGTTTAGGTTCATATTGGTGCTGGTGCCAGCGCCTGCCTGCAGCACGTCCAGGGTGAAGTATTTGTCGAGCTTCCCACTTGCAACGTCATCAGCAGCCTTCTCTATGGCCTTTGCGATTCTTTCATCTAGCTTTCCAAGTCTGGCATTCGCCATCGCAGCAGCTTTTTTCAACTGTGCATATGCGATTATGAAATCCATCGGCACTTTGAGGCCGGATATTTTGAAGTTTGATATGGCTCTTGCAGTTTCTGATCCGTAATATGAGTCGTAAGGCACATCTACGAACCCTAATGCATCCTTCTCACGCCTGTATTTTGATTTCATAATATGGCCACGCAAATAATATTCTTAATACAGACTGCAACATTGCTTTTCATTGCACTATAAGGAATTAAGTGCTGCATTACACCACTATTGATGCCACAAACATTATGAAACCCAGTGCAACTGCCGCTTCTGTAAGCCCTAACCCAACGCCTAAGTATTTTTCAGCTACCCCTGCTAGGAACATTATCATTACTGCTGCAAAGAACATAGGATACCTAAACCTTGCCGGTATAATCCTCTTCGCCAAATCACCTAATGTATGAGCACCTTATCTATGGGCAGCCCTGCCGCCAGCCCCCTAAGGTACAAATCTACAAATATTATGAATATTAGGCTCAGCCAAGCTATAGCTTCATGGTGTGCATTGAGCCTCGATTGCGCTCTGTAAACCTTGTTTACGCTCTTTCCTCCAGCAATGCAGCTGTAGCAGTCCTTCCTGCCTCCTATAAGGCTCCTGAATGAATGGCATGAGAGCACATATATGGTTATGAAAAGCGCATTTAGGAGCAGTATTATGCTGCCAAGCCTAAGTATGAAATACCCTGCATAGAAAAGCGATATGTAGAAGTCGTAATAGAAGAAAGGCAGTATTGCTATTGCAACATAAAGGAAGTACCTATGGAGGTTCTCGGCCTTCATAAACATGCTCGTTTCGCCTGTATACTTTCTCGTGCTATCATCGAGCCTGCCATATGCTGTGCATACGAGCGGATGCTTAAATACGTGCCTGTTATAGTCCTTCCTATACGCATAGCATGTGAGCCTGTAAAGGCCTACAAAAGGCAGGACGAGTATAGTGGGCGAATAGAACGGGTCTATATAGCCATCGTGCTCAGCGACTGGGAAGAGCACAAGCCCTGCTATTGCTACTGTGAGCAATATTATGAACGAGTACAGCCTAGCATTGCTCTCAAAGAATTCGCTCGGTATATACTTGTAGAGCCTGCTGCCAATATTATCCGTGTTAACATCCATCTCTCAATCGCCTCCTGCAGTGCCCTTTCCCCCCCCTTTGAGCCTTGCAACAAGGCCCATCACTGGGTCATAGAAATTATCAACAGCCCGCTCCTTCTCTGGTATTATGGCGTTGTCTGTTATGCGTATGTGCTCCGGGCATACCTCTTGGCAGCATTTTGTCACGTTGCAATAACCAAGCCCCTGCTGCTTCGCCAATGTCCTCGAGCGGTCTACTGAATCCATCGGATGCATATCCAACGATGCCGCTTTGACTACGTGACGCGGGCCTATATACTCAGTGTTATGGCTGCGCACGACATGGCATACATCCATGCAAAGGAAGCACTCTATGCACTTCCTGAACTCCTGCGATCTGCCCACATCCATCTCATCTATTATCCATGGCTCCTTCTGGTTCTCCTTAGGAGAAAAGGGTAGCATGCGCTTCTCTATTTCATAATTTTCAGACACGTCAGTGACGAGATCCTTAACTAGCGGGAACGCCCGCATTGGAGCTACAACAATCTTGTCAGGCAATGTTTCAATCCTCGTCTTGCACATCAACTTTGGCACACCATTTATTTCGGCTGCACACGAACCGCACCTTGCAGCCTTGCAGTTCCATCTAACCGCAAGCGTTGTGTCATAATTGTTCACTACGTAATTTATCGCATCGAGAACTACCATACCTTCCTCTACCGGCACCTCAAAGTCTTGGTAAGTACCGCTCTTGCTCACTGCAGGATCCTGCCTATAAACACTTATCTTTACTCTCTTATGTGTGCCGCTATCTCCATTCACTGCCCCAGCATTAATATTTTCAGGCATCAATAAACCTCCTCTTTGACTAACTTTGAAAGATAGTCTGGCATATCCGGTATGTGTTTCTTTTCTAGAACAACTTTTTCGTCTTCTAGTCTGCACAGTATGTTGAGCTTGTAGCTTCTGTCCTTCTTCGGGTAGTCACTGCGCGTATGCGCACCCCTGCTCTCCTTTCTTTCCAAGGCGCTCATGACCACACACTCTGCTAATGTCAACATGCTATCTAGCTCGAAGCATGCCATGAATCCCTTGTTAAACTTTATTCCCCCTGCAACACCTACTGCTTTGCTCCTCCCCTTCAGCTCCCTTATCTTGTTCAGGGCTTCATTCAGGTCCTTTTCATTGCGTATTATACCTACCTTTTCCGACATGGTGGCCCTGAGCTCCTCCACTAGCGGGTATGGGCTTTCAGCCCCCGCCTTAAGGTATGAGTTCATTCTCTCAATCTCATCCTCTATCTCGCTTTTGCTTACTCTATTGAGTTCAATGCCCTTGGAATACTCAGCGGAATCCAATCCTGCGCGCCTCCCGAAAACCAGTATGTCTGCAAGGGAATTGCCGCCTAGCCTGTTGGCTCCGTGCAGCCCTCCAGCAGCCTCTCCGCATGAATACAATCCTGGTATGTTTGTCCTGCACGTCTCTGCTTCCACTTCTACCCCTCCCATAAAATAGTGGACAGTTGGTGCGACCTCCATCTTCTCCTTAGTTATGTCGACTCCTGCAAACTCCTTGAACTGCTCATACATTGCCGGAAGCTTCTTCTTTATGAAGGCCGGGCCTTTGTTTGTTATATCCAAGTATACTGCTCTGTGCTCGGTGCCGTTGCCCGTCTCTATCTCATTGTATATTGCCCTTGCAACAACGTCCCTGGCATCGAGCTCCTTCTTCTCCGGCGAATACCTGAGCATAAAGCGCTCGCCCTTAGCATTAAGGAGTATGCCTCCTTCGCCCCTAACGCCCTCTGTGACTAGCAGCCCCTTGACCCCCGGGGGCCACACCATACCTGTTGGATGGAACTGCACCATTTCCATATCCCTAAGTATTGCACCTATCTTGAATGCTAGCGCTATTCCATCCCCTGTGCTTTCCCACGAGTTAGATGTGACCTTGTAAAGCCTACCCAAACCTCCGCTCGCTACTATTACTGATTTAGCGTTGAATACTATTAGTTCTCCAGTGCGCATGCCGAATCCCATCGCACCAATGACCCGTTTGCCGTTGGAGAACAGCTTGGTTATGAAGGTCTCGTCAAGCATCTGCGCACCCTCTGTGTGCAGTATTTTGTCTTCGAGTGTGCGTATTAGCTCAAGGCCTGTCTTGTCGCCGACATGGCACAATCTCCTGTATGTGTGTGCACCAAATGCCCTCTGCATTATCTTTCCATCTGGTGTCCTGTCAAAAAGTGCTCCGTACCTCTCAAGTTCGTAGACACGTTCCGGCGCCTCCTTGGCTAGTATCTCCGCCATATGCCAGTTGCCGATATATACACCTTCAACTATGGTATCAGAAAAATGAACCTCCCAGCTGTCCTTTGAATCAACATTGCCAACTGCTGCTGCGATGCCGCCTTCTGCCATAACCGTATGTGCTTTCCCCAAGAGCGACTTCGATACAATTACTACCTTTGCGCCTTTTGACAGGGCTTCTATCGCAGCTCTAAGCCCTCCTCCTCCGGCACCCAATATGAGTACGTCTGCATCTATCTCTTTATAGTCCATCCGTGCACCTGCAACTATACTTTTTTGCACCTAAGCAATTTATGCTTTGCCGTTGTTTATTCTTGCCGCCCATGTAGCAAGATTATTCATGAAGAGTAGCAGCAGCTTCCTTAACTCGTCATCCTGAACTTTTCCATCCACAAGCTTCTTGCTTATGCCGGATATGAAAAGCTGGGGCTTTTCCATCGGGTGCGCGTTCAAGAAAGAGAATATCTCGCGCATGTGGTATTGCACGACCGCTGTGCCGAGCGCACCGTCCGTAGCGCCTATTGTTGCTACAGGCTTATCGTCAAAAGAGTTGTCGCCATAGGGTCTTGACGCCCAATCTATTGCATTCTTCAATACGCCAGGTATTGACCTATTGTACTCCGGCGTCACAAAGAGTATTGCATCCGCTTCCTTTATCTTTTTCTTGAAGTCTCGCACGCCTTCCGGCATGTTCTCAGGAGTATCAATATCCTGGTTGTATAGCGGTATATTGTCAAGTTCATATATCTCTATTTTTATACCCTCTGGAGCCATGTCTGCAATCGCCCTGAGCAGCGCCCTATTGTATGAATCCCTCCTTAGGCTTCCAGCTATGCCCAGTATTTTAGTCCTATTATCCATATATATCACAATCATGAATGCAAGATAACAAGCGAAATGCAACGTCACTATTGCCTATAACTGCTGCATAAATTATAGCGGCAATGCTGTTTACAACAGCAAGTGCGTCGCAATCAATCTACAGAGCAATAAAGCAAAGTATAAATTTATGCCTTTTGCAATATTAGCGTGAATACTTATGCACAAAGGCTTAGTGGCTTACATAATAGTGATTGCCATAATTATACTGCTGTGGTACTTCTCTACAGGGTTTAGCATACCCCAGGTAGGGCATGCAACTACCACCATAGCTAAGAAAACGACCACAACAACCATTGTTGTGATAAACTCCACTACTAACAGCACATCAAAGAACTACACAAACAAGACATACATGTCATGCACA
>JBMFWP010000020.1:0-15488 GCA_049965155.1 Candidatus Micrarchaeia archaeon
ATTATAACCATAAATACTTTTCTGTAATGCATTTTGCTCGCTTTCATCCCCCAGCTTACGCAGTGGGACTTCCCGCTTGCAAGTGTTAAATACGGATTTATAGTTCAATATCTTTAGTAATGTAGTAATGCGGGGATTAACATTCAATGAATAGTATGAAATAAAAGCCGGCGATATAAAAGTTAAGATTGCGCCAGCCTGGAAATAGCTGCTGCACGAATTTTGAGGTTTAGCCCTTTGCTTGCTGATTGGCTTTTTCAATAGATTTATGGATTTCTGCTATTGCCTCTGCGCTGCTTCCATGCCCTTTTACCTTTGTCCATCTCCCTTCAAGCCCGTCCTTGTTGTGCTCAAGCATGTATGACAGCTTCCTTATCTCTTCTTCTCCAATTTCATGAAACTCGTTGAGGCTGGCTATTGAACCATCAGATGCATCGGCTGCAATTATCTTATTGTCGATGCCCATCTCGTCCTCTACATAGAGAATGCCTATTGGCCTAACTTGTATTGTAGAGCCGAGCTTGAGCTGCTTTGTGCTTATCACAAATACATCAAGCGGGTCCCCATCTTCGCTAGACGTTCCTTTTATGAACCCGTAGTTGAAGTGTTCTGGCAGAGGAAGCGCAGATTTCCTATGCACCACTAGCTTACCCTGCTTCTCGTCGTATACATGCTTCAATGCAGATCCGGCAAGCATCTCTATGTACGCATCAAACGTCTCCATATGTACCCACATTTACGCTTGATTGCCTTCTTATTAAGCTCTTTGCATATGCAGTTGACTCTAGGACCTCTTTGGGGGAGGTGCCAAGTATGAGGTTTAGCTCGTCACGAAGCTCATCTTTATTCAGCGTCACGTGAACTACATTGTCAAGAGGCTTATCGTGCAGAAGCACATCTGCTATGCTCATGCCTGTGGAAAACTCGCCCCTGATAGTGCCCTTGCCCGAAACTGATGGATCTGAAGCGCCCCTCAAAGACCTAATCTTTGACAGTGCATCTTTGCCTGCTATGAGCAGCACGCGGAACTCTTTTCCAGGGTAGTCGCGGAGTTCCTTGTTCATTATTATCCTGCCTAGGCTCTCTGCCTCCATCGATGTGAACCCTGTGCCTTCAAGCTTTGCTCTTAATTCTGGGCTCGACATCCTCATCGATGCGAGAACCTTTTTTCCGACCTCCTCAATTTTTTTGGGACCGCCATAGTGTGCAAGAATGTATTCTTCTTTCATCATTATTTTGGCATCGTACACTACCTTAAGGTCGTTCTCACTGCAATACCTTGAAAGCCATTCTATTATCTTTTCAGCACGACCGTCGGAAAGCGGTTCCGGCTTTATCGTTAACATTGACAAGTCTTTCTCTGCATTCAATTCGACATTAATCTCTTTTGTTGCTGAAGCCATATAGATACCCTTCGCATATACACATATGCATCAAAAGCTTAGTCGAAGAGATTAATAAATGTCTATCGCTGGTTAGACAATAAGCGAATTTGTCCTTTGCAGCATGCACGTATATTTCTGCAAATATTTCAAAAACAACCGCACATAGAGCACATATGCAAAATGCATAAATATTTGGATTGCACCTGCCCCTAATGCAATGATTAGGTGATTTTACGCAGAATTTAGCTACAAAAAGCGCTGAACCGAGGCAGGATTATAGCCCTGACCTTTTTACCAAGCAGGAAATCTTGGAATTTAACTGGATTTTCAAGAGCGGGAAGGAGCAGGTCTACATGCTTTCGGTAAACAAGAACAGCTCCGGCACGTACGTCAAGGGCTTTGTAGAAAGCGAAAGCAGGAAGGGTATGTACCATTATGCGGTTGCGTTCATAAGCCCTAGGAAAGATATAGTTGGGGGCGGGTTCTGCGAATGCGAGAGCAGGCACTATTACGGCAAGCCCTGCAAGCATGTGCTCTCTTTGAGGAACATGTACGAAAAGCATAGGGATGAGCTAGACAGGCTCGCTGCGCCTTATCCTGAAATTAGGAGGTAGCTCAATAGGATGCGCTGGATAAAGCCCGCCAAATACCATTGATATGCATTTCGCATTTGAGATTTGTATCGTATTACAAATTCAAAAGGATTTGTAACGGCTGCAGACTGCCCAATTTTTAATGAGGCATTGCAGAAATGGCCATTGTACGACGTTTGGTGATGGCACATCCATCAATCTTTCGATATGTAGCTCTTTATTATTCTCTCGGCGCCGCGCTCTAGCACTATCGATATGGCGTGCATGTATGCCTCGCCAGCTTTGGGTGATGCCCAATTGTCGTATTCGAAGAAGCCGGCAAGGCCGTCTGAAAAGATCTCTTTGTTAAGCAGGTACAGAATTGCACCCTCTATTATGTGGTATTTTGTCATAGTCCCTTCGCTGCTAAAGTCCTTGAAGAGCTTTGCGTACCTTATGCGCTTCTCATTCTGGAAGACCATGTTATGCACGAGCTCATGGATGAGTATGGAATTGCCGACCTTTGCGTTCTTGTACATGCGTATTGTGAGCGGCACTGAGAACGACGACGGTGCATATTTTGATATGTAAACGTCGATATACGGCTTCTGCCACATGAGGCCCGAGGCTTTTGATATGCCTGCCAGGACTTTGCCCGAAAAGTAGGAGAATTCCTTTTCGAGAGCTTTCATGTATGACATTGCTTCCTTTTTTGTGCCTTCAAAGTATTTGTTGCCCGACAGCGATGCAAATGTTTGGTCATATATATAGGAATACGCAAAGTTCACCTTCGGATTTTTGCTGCCCATTGCATATGCCTCAAATTCTGAGACAGGATAGCGAGTTATTATGGTGCTTGGCCTTTTTGCTCTACCCTCCTTACTGACACGTTGACTATGGCCCCATCAAGGTCGAGCTGTTTTATCTGCGCGCCTTCTATGCTCCTCTGCCTTATTGAATGCGCATTTACATCTCTTCTTATCCTGCCCTCGTTGGATTCAATCACAGATGCTATTTCTGGCAGTGCCTCGTATCCTATCTCTATCTTCTCCACCTTCCTGAGGCCCATCTCTTTCCTCATCACTTGTATGTGCCTCTCAAACTCCCTTATTGTGACTTCCTGCATGAGATCCTTGCTTACCTCCTTGTCGGTCTCTACTGTTCCATACTTGAAGTCAACCGCATCCGAGCTTGCTATCCTCTTTACTATTGTGAAGTGCTCAGGACCTATCTCTATCGGGCCCGAATCTGTATGAATTATGTATTTGCCGGTTTTTGCTAGAGAATCGCGAAGCTCTGATGGATTTGCAGATTTTATCGCTTCCGCTACCGCGTTCGCCTTTTCCTTGAAATCGGGCCCTATCTTTTGAAACACAGGCTTTGCTTCTTCTTCCAAAGATTTGGCTACCTTTACCACCTTCAGCTCCTTTATGTTGGTATAATCCTCTATCATTGGAGCGAGCTTCATGAATGCTGACTCTGCCTCTTCGTCGTAAGTCTCTATCTTGGCGCTCTGCAAAGGCCACCTGAGCCTTATGCCTGACTTCTCCCTGCTGCTCAGTATCGCAGTTATCGCTTCAGAAGCCATATCAAATTCCTTCTCCAGATTAAGGTCTATTAGCTTATCCTTATATTTCGGCCACTGCTCCATGAATATGCTTTCATTGAAGTGGTAGTCATTCATGTATATGCTTTCTGCATTGAATGGGGTTTCTGGAGCTAGAAGCAAGAGAATGTTATAGAACACATAGTTTATCGTGTCTATTGTCTGCTTGGCTTCTTTCTTTGTGCCTTCATTTATCCTCTTCTTAGCAAGCTTCAGGTAGAACCTGCTGAAGTCCTCTATTATGAACTTTGTAAGCTTGTTATATCCGTAGCTTATGTCATAATCTTCCATACCCTTGGTCATCTCCCTGATTATGCTGTTGAGCTTAGAGACTACCCATGCGTTGTACGGCTCGAGCTTTGACAGGCTTGATGGCGCTCGCACATTCCTCTCTGAATAGCTTGATGCTGCAGAGTATTCGTTTATAAGGTTGGATACGTTGTGCAGCAATCTGAGCATGGCTGCAGAATCATTTATCTCTTGGTCTGAGAACTTAAGATTCTCATGAGCCAAGTGCGAGAACATGAAGCCCCTTACTGCATCTATCGGGTATTTCTGGATGAGCTCGTGCGCGGATATATAGTTGCCCTTGCTCTTGTGCATTGCCTCGCCCTTGGAATCGACAACCCATCCCTGCATTGCTATTATTTTGAATGGAGATTTGTTGTATACTGCAACGCTAGTTTTCATCAGTGTGGCGAACCATCCCCTGAGCTGGTCCGGACCCTCAGTTATATACGCATTGGGGAACATCGCAGCAAATTCTTCATCGCTAAGGCTGGCAGTATGCGCAACGCCTGAATCATACCATACGTCAAATACATCAGGTATCCTGTGCATCTCTCCGCCGCATTTATCGCATTTGAAAGAAACTTTGTCTATATTGGGCCTATGCATGTCTTCAGCAGTGAAGCTCATTTTAGGGTATTTCTCCTTTATCTCCGCAAAAGAGCCTAGCACTTCGCGGTTGCCGCACTTATCGCATACCCATATCGGTATCGGTATGCCCCAATACCTCTGGCGGCTTACAACCCAGTCAGGAGCCGAATCTATGCTCTCTATGAACCAATCCTTGAGCTCCTTAGGGTGCCATTCAACTTTGTCGCATGCCTTCTTTATCTTGCCCTTGATCTTGTTTATGTTTATGAACCATTGGTCAGTAGGCAGGTATATTAGCTTGTTGTGGCACCTCCAGCAGTGCGGGTAGTTGTGCCTTATGGTATCTTTTACAAGGACCATGCCCAATTCTTCAAGGTCCTTCTCTATTTCTTTGTTCGCCTGATGTATGAGCTCTATTCCTGTGTACTTGCCTGCATCATCAGTATACTTTCCGTCTATGCTGATAAGCGATAGCATAGGTATCTTTTCCCTCTTCGCTATGTCATAATCCTCTGGACCGTATGCGGGAGCCATGTGAACCAGACCTGATCCATCAGTAAGGCTGACTAGATCCTCTGACATTACCACCCTGTGGTATTTCCTCACTTCCTTCTGCTTGGGCACGTGCCCTTCTAACGGATTTATGTAATAAACGCCTGAAAGCTCAGAACCGTAGAACTCATCCATTACAGCAAATGAAAGGCCGTACTGCTTTGCAAGCGCATCTACCCTCTCCTTTGCAAGTATGATATTCTTGCCGGATATCTTGGCCCTTATGTACCTGGCCTTGGGATTTGCGGCTATTGCCATGTTTCCAGGAAGAGTCCATGGAGTTGTTGTCCATATAAGCAGGTATGTATTGTCATCGAGCGCTATTGTTGGCTTTGACTTTTTCTCGTCAACCTTAAAAAGAACATAGAAAGATGGGTCTGTATCTTCCTCTTCCTCTACTTCTGGGCCTTTGGCGAGCACGGTGCCGCAATGCAAACAATATGGCATCACCTTTGTGTCCTTATATACCAGTTTCTTTTCGTATATCTTCTTGAATATAGTGAGTGCCTTGTCCATGTACTCGGGAGTTGCAGGTATGTAAGCATTGTCGAAATCGAGCCATGTGCCTAGCCTCACCGCATCATTTATCTGCGCCCGCTCGAACTCCTTGTAAGTAGAGATGCATTTAGATACGAACTCGGCAACCCCTATCTTCGCCTCTATGTCCCTCTTCGATGTGAGCCCGAGCTCCTTTTCGACCTTGTTTTCTATTGGCAGGCCGTGCACATCAAAGCCGGCCCTGTCAAAAACATCATAGCCGCGCATGCGTTTGTACCTGAGCATCGCGTCCTTCCTTGTGTAGCCGCGAGTGTGCCCCATGTGGAGCTCCCCGTTTGCGTATGGAGGCCCTTCGAGGAAGAAGAATATCTTGTTGCCTTTGTTCTTGGCGTTGACCTTCTCACGAGTCTTCTCGTGCTCCCACTTTGCGAGCACCAGCCTCTCGAGCTCGGATAAATCTATATTTTGCATTTAGCATCACCAAATCGTTTAGGCATAGGGGGCGCAAGCCCGAATTTAGATGTTTATGTGTTCCTATCAATAAAAACCTTTTGTGCGGATGCATGCTTTACCGGTTAGCAAGGAATTTTTCATAGTAGAGTATCGCCGCTATTGTCTTGTTGTCTTTTATTCTGCCAGACTTTATCATTTTCAAGGTGCTTGCAAGGCTGACTTTCTTTACCTTTATCACTTCGTCAGAATCCTTGTGCAGCTTCGTGTTGCCAGTTGCCAAGCCTATGGACATAAAGTAGTAAAACATTGTTGGCGATGATCCAGGGGTAGGATACGCCTTAAATATGAAATTAATGTGTTTTGGGGCAAAGCCAGTCTCTTCCTGCATCTCCCTTATTGCGGCCTGCCTTGGTGTTTCTCCCTTATCTATATGACCAGCTGGCAGTTCATACACATATTTGCGCAATGCAGGCCTGTACTGGCGCTCGATGAGCAATGTATCCATTTTTGAATCAGCGAAGGGTAGGATAACAGAGACATCCGGCTCTACAATGCGGATGATCTTCATCATCTTGCCGTTTATGCTCACGTTCTCCTTCTTCAGCGATATGAGATCCTGCTTTGCACTTTTGCTGCGCATGTGCATCATCATATCTATAGAGTTGAAAATAATAAAGGATTGCACATAATGTATTTTACCAAATGCTTGAAACAAGATATGGGGCTGCCGAGATTTGAACTCGGATATCCAGCGCCCGAGGCTGGAAGTCTGCCAGGTTAGCGTACAGCCCCTGATACAGCATATTTGTGTGCAATTTATTTATATAGGCACTTGTTTTTGCTTTTGCATCTTCTTTGCCTCAATATCCCTTTTCTTCTTTTCTACCAATGAATTAATCTGCTTCCTGAATGCAAGCACCGCTACCCCTACTAGCGTTACTATGAACCCTAGATAGAGCATGTTGCTTGGGCTTGATGCGTAGCTGCCAGGGTTTCTTGACAGCACGAACCATGTTGCGAAGGATACTATGCCTGCACCTATCCAACCGAATCCCGCCATCAGCACGCTTGTGTTTGTATGCACCATGCAACCGCTTAACCTTTGGCTTGCTATTTATTTATATTGTAAATAATAAGTAATATTGGTGCTTTTGCATGGTAGAGGTCAAATATTACCCGATAAAGGAGCTTGACATATATGAGGCTTACAAGATGGATATAAAGGACGTGGTGATACGCAGGGTCAGGCAGAACTCGATGCCGCCGCTGATGTGGTGCGACGGCATACTTTATTTCTATGTAACCAATGCCGACTCAGAGACATTCGACAAGGAGTTTACCTCTGGAAAATTCCACTGGCTTGAGGTGTATTATGCTGAAATGCCCGAGTTCAAAGCGGTGCTCGACATAGAGAGCGCACAGTACGGGGGCATAAAGATGAATGTCATAGACAACAGCATGCTGCCGCTGCACAAGGCTTTTGCGGCTTGGGCAAAGAAGCAGAAATGACCTTTTATGGACGAGAAGGAGAAGCTTGACTTCGCCTACCGGTACCCGTTTTCGGACGAAGCCAAGGAGATAGTGAAGGGCGTTTCGCCTGAGCAGGGCAGGCAGGGGTATCTTGACATAGCCGCTGCTATGATAAAGGAGGCGCTCGATAAGAACGGCATTGAGTACAGAAACGTGAGCTACGGGAAGCTCGAGAACATTGTCGGATATGCTTATTCACGGCTGCTCATAAGCGCAATAGGCGATGCTTACATGATAGACACTTATGCGAGGGCAGTGGCGAAGCGCTCGATAAGCGCAATGACAGAGGACAGCGCGGCCAACATAGCTAGGATGGCGAGCGAGCTGGGGCTTAAGGCGGAAGCTGGGGGAGATGGCTTTTATGTGAAGGCGATGGACTTTCTTGATTATGCGCCTTCAAATGACGATTTCGCTGTGGCAAACTACCCTTTCAAAGATGGGAAGGTGCTCCTTTCGGCAACGGATATTGCGATGTTCCTGGATGGGCTTCTTGTAGGAAGGATAAAGCAAGGCCTTCCAATACCTAGGAGCGAGATACCTAAGTTCGTAGTAGCTTATGCTGCAGGCATGAAAGGGCTGAAGAAGCAGAAGGCACAGCAGGGAAGCGGGACCAGAGGATGGATAGAGAAGCTGCTGGAGCACCCAATACCTGATGTGAGGCAGAGGGCTGTTGGGCTCATACTTGCACCTTATCTGGTCAACGTGAAGAAGCTGGAAGTCGATGATGCCTACAAGATAATACAGGATTATATAAACAAATGCAGGATGCTTGATTCGAGCACAAGGATAACAGATTCGCAGATAATGTATTATTGCAAATACGCAAAGCAGAAGGGTACAAGACCAATGTCCCTGGCCAAGGCAAGGGAGATATTCTCTGGAGTGGTGGATTTCGATTCGCTATAGTGGTGTGATGGCTGAAATAATGACTCTTTGCTACATATGCGGCAAGCCTGCCAAGCATGTGTGCAAGCTTTGCGGCAAGCATGTATGCGATGAGCATTTCGACGCAAAGCTAGGCATATGCACGCTGTGCAAGAAAGGCAGGAAGCTTGGCTGAATGGCTTGCCCAGCGAAATGTATTAAGTTTTAATTGCTACAAGTAATCTATGGACAGCAACAATTTTTACAGCAAGCTTTCTGACTCGCAGATGGCGTTCACTTTCGACAGCGTTTTGCTGAGACCAGGAAAAGCGGTCATAGAGCCAAAGGATGCAGACATAAGCACAAACTTCTCAAAGGACATAAGGCTGAGCATCCCTTTTATATCATCACCCATGGATACTGTTACTGAGAGCAGAATGGCCATAGCGATGGCTAGGAGAGGAGGCATAGGGGTAATACACAGGAACTGCAGCGCTGAAGAAGAGCTCGAGATGGTAAAAGCGGTGAAGAGGGCGGAATCGTTCATAATAAGGGATGTTATAACCATAAGCAAGGAAAAGACAGTAAAAGATGCATTTGAGATAATGCAGAAGCACCATATATCCGGATTGCCTGTTGTCGAGAACGGCAAGCTCGTAGGCATAGTGACGAATAGAGATGTAAGGGATGAGGATCCTTCAGCAAGGATAGCTGATATAATGACAAAGGATGTTGTAACTGCCACGGGCAGCATAAGCGAGGCGGATGCTGTGGCTCTAATGAGGAAGGAGAAGATAGAAAAGCTGCCAGTTGTAGGCAAGGATGGGAGCTTTGAGGGTTTGATAACTTACAAGGATGTCAAGGTAAAGGGCAAATATAAGAGCGCACTACGCGACAAGGATGGAAGGCTGCTTGTTGCTGCAGCTGTATCGCCATTCGACCTTGAGCGGGCGAAGGCCCTTTCAAAGGTAGCTGACCAGCTGCTTATAGATGTGGCGCACTTCCACAATGAAAATGTTATGTCTGCAACAAAGCACATAATAAGCGAGGTAGGAAAGCCAGTGATAGTTGGCAACCTTGGCACTAGGGAGGGGGTTCTTGATGCAATATCGCAGCTTGAAGATGGCGTCGCTGGACTCAGGATGGGGCTTGGCAGCGGCTCTATATGCATTACTTCAGACGTGACAAGGGCCGGATCGCCGACGCTTTATGCTGTGTCGCAGGCTGCGGGTGCACTTGAGGAGCTAGGAGTGAAAGATGTGCCAGTCATAGCAGATGGAGGGATGAAGAACGGAGGGGATGCAGCGCTCGCTTTTGCTTTCGGTGCGGATGCAGTGATGTTTGGGTATGTTTTTGCTGCATGCGACGAGAGCCCTACACCCATACTCGAGATAGAAGGCAAGCAGTTCAAGAAGCACCGCGGCATGGGGAGCAAGGCTGCGAGGGAAAGGGGTGCCATAGTGGACAGGTATGCTGATTCTGGAGGCAAGAAGATAGCCGAAGGGATAGAGATGCTCGTCCCGTACAAGGGAAGGATAGATGATGTTATAGACGAGCTCGTGGGAGAAGTGAAGGCTGCAATAGGCTATGCTGGCAAGACAAGCGTAATGGAGATGAAGCAGGCGCAGGTGCTCAGGTCGCCCCCACGCGAGAAGAAGCAGATATAGGTGGTGTAATGGATGGGAACAATAGGATAATTATATTGGGCGGGATTTCGGGAGTAGGCAAGTCAACGCTGCTCAAGAGTGTCGACACAAGTAAGTACGTGATAAAGAATATAGGGGATATAATAGCGGATATCGTCAAGGAAGAGGGCAAGAATGAAGACAGGGACGACTTTAAAAAGCAGAGGAGCGATGTGCAGATGGGCAGGGCAGCGGAGGCTTTCAGGAGGATAGATGCACTTAACGGCGACATAATAGTGGATACGCATGTGAGCCTGAAGAGCGGTCCGAGGTATACGCCGGGGCTTCCGCTCAATACCATGAGGCTTATGCCGGGCCTGAAGGGGCTGGTCTACATAGTGGCGTCGCCGCACGAGATATCTGGCAGAAGGGCTAGAGATGCCACAAGGCATAGAGATACTGAAGAGGATACCATACAGAAGCAGATGGATATGGATATGGCGACACTCTCTTTCTATAGCTCATATTTAAATATCTCCTTATACATTATAAACAACCGAGAGGGACGAAAGGAACAGGCTTCTGCCGAACTGGCAAGCGCCCTATCCGACGTCTTCAGTGATTGAATGTTGGTTCTTTTTACAGTAATGCCTTCATGGGTCGTCGTGCTCATAGTGGTGATTGCGGTTGCCTACAGCTTAGGCTCGCTGGCACTGCAGAGAAAGCTCGCAAATCCGAAGAAGATGAGAGAGATACAGGCTAGGGTCAAGGAGCACACAAAGAAGCTCAATGAGATGGTGAAGAACGGCGCTTCCAAGGAGGATATAATGGCAAAGAACAAAGAGGTAATGCCATTGGTCATGGAAAGCACAAAACATCAGATGAAGCCCCTTATAGTCATACTGCCTATATTCCTAATACTCTACGACGTGCTTCTCCCATATATGGCTACTTCGATGGGGTTCTCAAAAGCAACAATAGACTTCATATTCACGATGAACTACCAGTACTTCTTCTTCGCTATAGTATTCATAGTGGGCATGATAACCACAGTATTCGTCATGCTCTACGACAAGAAGAAGACCAAGGAGGAGCAGGCGCTTCTGGCGCAATCTGGCCAAACAGGTAGCTGATTTGGAAGCTTACGTTCCGCAAATGGGCGCTTTGCTATACCTATTTATAAATAATGTTATTATAGAATAAGATAGAGATTGCCGGTTTTCTTCTGCTTTTTGTCCTTAAGCAGTTGCAGAGGGCAAATCGGCTCTATGTTTCAAAGGTGTTTAGATTGCCAGAACCACGTTATAGATCGCACAGTTTCAAAAAGGCTAAGAGAGTCACGTCTACCGGAAGGGTAGTGGTGCATTACAGGAGGGGCAAGAATTCGATGCCGCACTGCGCCATATGTGGAGCAGAGCTGAACGGCATAAGCTCCAAGGGAGGGAAGAGCAGGCGCACAAACAGCAGGCTCTTCGGAGGCGTGCTCTGCGCTAAATGCGCCGCTGATGTTATAACCTTGGGCAGCAGAGTAGAGAGGGGAGACATGAAGCTCAATGACATAGGCATAAAGCAAAGGGCTTATGTGCTGCAGCTTGTTGCCCATTAATGGCTAGCAATATGAAGATCTGCATAGGAGGGTTTACCTCCTCTGGAAAGACAACCCTTGGCGAAGCATTGTCAAAGGAGCTTGGCATAAAGCACATAAACAGCAGCTATAAGAGCATGGTAAAAAACGACGAGAAGAAAGTGATTGGCCTTCTCGACGACCTTATGGCTAAGAAAGACAGGAAGGTTGCTGAAGATTTCGATGCGGAAGTAGTGAAGATGTCGAATGAGGGAGATTGCGTAGTATCCACATGGATTGGTTCGTGGATCATAAAGGACGCGACTGCAAGGATATGGCTCAACGCATCGCAGGAAGCAAGGGCTGCGAGGAGAGCGAAGGCGAAAGGCATGGACCTGAAGGAGGCCCTTGAGTTTATAAAGGCATATGACAGGAAAAGCGCGGATTACTTCAAAGGCGTTTACGGGATAGATGTAACGGACCACAGCATATTTGACATTGAGCTGAACACAGAAAGGCTTGAAATTAGCGATATGGTAAGCATTGTGTCGCTGCTTGCGGCGCAAAGGGATACGAAAAGGTTTAGGTGAATAACATGTTATTGGAAGCTGGAAGAGTTTGCATAAAGAAATACGGCAGGGATGCAGGCAGCAGGGCTGTCATTACATCAGTAGGCAAGGATGGTTTCGCAATGGTGCTGACAACCGCTAGGTACAAGAAGGAGAGGAGATGCAATCCGAGCCATCTTGAATTCCTTAATGAAACTGTTGATGTTAAGAACAAGGAAGCTGTGATGAAGGCCCTCGGAGTCGAGGAGAAGCAGAGGCAGTATGCGGATGCGCCAAAGGAAGCAAAAGGCAAGAAGGGCAAGTGATGCGTGAGTGCGGCTAGTTGCCGTCTATGCTTTTTGCATCTTTTTCTTCTATTTCTGAGAGCATCTCAGTTGCTAGCTTTATCGCCTTCTCCTTTTTGTTTGAGCTCAATATGTTGAACAGCTCGGCAGGGTTTATGTCAGCCCTAAAACCGTTTTCCTTGAGCTTTGATGAAAATATCTCCATACCCAATTCTTTTATGTTGGTGCCTTCTAGCTTGCCTTCCCTTATTTCCTCTATGCCCTCCTCGGTATCCTGGTCGGTGACCTTTGAGCTGTCTATGTCTAGTATCGCCTTGCTTGAATACTTGGTATATATTGCATGCAATGGAAGATCAACATTCTTGAAGCCCTTCGCTATAGTGCCGGATATGCTCAGCTTTATTATCGGCTTCTCGCCTCCCTCAGCAAGTATACCCTCTATGACTGATTCTGCCTCGCTTATAACATCCTTAGGCGAAGCTTCGGATAGCTTTATCCTTACAAACTTGTACGGCCTCGAGTTTATGTGCTTGAATTCCCATGTGCCTGAGGCAGTATCAAATACATAGAAACCTTTGGGCTCCTGCTCGCCCTCCTTGAGCTGCGTTAGCACAGTGCTACCAGGTATCAGGAATGGCTTGCCATGGACCTTGTCCTCTATCCTGTTGTGTATGTGCCCGTCTACATAGAGGTCGTAGCCAACAGGAAGCTCTTCGAAATGTATGAAGTTGTCGCTGAAAGGAAGTATCTCGTATATAGATTGGTGGAACATGAATATGTTGAAGCATCCTTCTACAGGTTTCTCGCCCAAATCCGATAGCTCGCCTTTGACCCTCTCTTCTGAAAGCCCACCCAGGCCGAATACAGCTACCTTCTCTTCACCTTTCCTTATCACCACGATCGATTCGCTAGCATCTATAAGCAGGCCGGCGAGCCCTAGCAGCGTAAGTGGGTTTTCCTTCCCTTCTGCAACGCGCTCGTGAGTGCCAGGTATCGCTATTACAGGAACTTTAGTATATACCTTGCCGTTCCTCAACGGTATGAACTTGTCGAGCTCGGCAGGCCATTGATTGCGCGAAAAATCCCTGAAGAGGTTTATCGCTTGGGCTATGACATCGGGCTTTGGGTTCCTCTTGTCGAAGATGTCGCCAGGTATTATGACCATGTCAACATCTTCTTTTGCTATAGCGTCGAAGGCCTCCTTAGCCTGCTTGTATGCATCGTCGTAGAAGCGCTCGTATCCGAGGTGCATGTCTGACACTATAGCTACTTTCATTGCTTTTCCACCTTCTCGATTATTTCGCTTATGAACTGCTCCATGAATTCATCAGCCTTGTCTATGGTGGGGCCGTATGCACCTGCTGCGCAAGGATGGCCGCCGCCTGTGCCTGCAATTATTGGGGAAAGGGATTTCATGATTGCGCCAAGGTGTATGCTGTACTTCTTGTCAAGCGTGGGCCTGAGCCTTGATGACATTGAGACCTCATTGTTACCCACCGACCGAAATATGACTACGTCTGCACCGAGCTTTATCGCGTCGTCAGCTGCGAGGTTAGCATATGCATGCGCATCCCCGTACATGAACAGCAGGTTGCCATGGACCTCTGCCTTAGCGCCCAGTATGTCGTTTATTGTCTTTATCCGCTCGCTCGCAGGGGATATGTGCTCCACTTCTTCGAGTAGGTCAATATAGGTAGTCTTAGCAAGCCTGAAGAGCTCCCCGAGCTGGACGAATGTATCTGGCATTGCGTTCTTGAACTCTGCTGAATCAGATATTATGCCCATCGCTATGAGCTTGGCAAGCTGCTGGGTTATGCTTATGTTGAAATCGCGCATCAGGTCATACACTATGCTGGATGCAGAATTGTAGCTCTCTTCGTCGAATATGCGCATGTTGGACCTGTCTTCAATCTTTCTGTGGTGGTCTATCACTATCACAGGATTGGCAAATTTACCGAGCTTTTCACGGAATGAGCCACAGTTCTCAAAGTTGTTGACATCGACTAGAATGATTGCATCTGCATCGTCGATGAATGAGTCCTTTATCACTGTGCTGTCGAAGCCCAGCTTTGACATTATGCGCAGCGCATTTGATGTAACTTTGTCAGGGGCGGCTATCACGCTTCCTGGCAGTATAGTCGCTATGCCAATTGCCGAGGCTATGGCGTCGGTATCGCCAAGAGAATGGAAGCTTACCATTACGCGCTTGTCGCTGAGCCCCTCAAGCTCGGCCCTCAAATCCTTGAAGCTAACGTTTGGCATTTGATCATTTCTTCTGCAGGTCGTTCAGCCCAGTTGTAAGCTTGGTCCTAAGCGTTTCTTCTTTCTTGGAAAGCTCGTTGTACTGCTTCTCCACTATGCTGAGCCTCATTTCCGCAGATTCTGTCCTTTCAGAAAGGCTTTTCGTTGCCTCTTCCTTGGTTGCCTCCACTATGAGGCCGCCTATCTCAGTATATACCCGGCCTTTTGCTGCCTCTAGATACTTGGCCGCCTCCTTGTATTCTTCTATCTGCTGCTTGAACTGCATCCTCTGCACAGCTATAGACTGCAATTGCGCCTGCACGGTCTGGTACTCCTTTGTCATCTTCTCAAGTTCTTCGCGTTCCATAATATCACTTGACAGCAATAGTACAATATAGTATGCACGGGAGATATTTTATTACTTTTGAGCCATCCGCGGCAGCCTTTGGTATACGGTGCAATAGAGCATGCGCGGTAGCGCCGTATCTGACATCCTCCCACGAATAAATTCGTGGGGTTCCTCACGGTTTCAAGGTTTGTTTCAACCATTGGAGTCATTACACCATCTGTGTTCATTCCAATGATATACCGCAGGGTGTGCCAGGACACCCACTACTCCTATCCCGCTGCCTTGCTGCAAAGGGATTTGGAGATACCTTTTCATTATGTTCAACGCGCCGCCCGCATCTGCGTTGAACTGTTTTTTGTATAGTTTACATCTATACAATCCTCTGTGCACCCTTCCGTTTGTCTCTTGACCGCACAGTGCGCACGTCTTTGACGTATCTTTCTCAGATACAGTCGTTATCTTTACCCCAAGCATCTTAGCCTTGTAGAAGAGCTGTTTTGTTATCTCGGCGAACTGC
>JBMFWP010000021.1:0-10490 GCA_049965155.1 Candidatus Micrarchaeia archaeon
ATTTTCATTCGGCGACGATTATACACATATACATATGGAAATCAGTGTGCCAAATACTCTTTCAATGTCACAGGTGATACAAATACTGAAATCGCATTCCGCCTCTGTGATATTTCAGAAAATCCCGAACTTTATGAAATTGTATCCGAGGGGCAGTTTTTGGGGTGGTCAGTACAGTAACCATAGTGTCGGTCCAACAGATGAATCAACAATCAAGAACTATATCAGGAGGCAGGATGTTTCGAACGTCGACAATCAACGCCGTTTATTCGTTTAAGACGTTCGGGGATACCGCCGACTTTGTCGGCGGAGAGGACCTGAACGAAAAGGTTTATAAGGGCGAAGCCCTTATTTCATTTAATATTTGTTTTGACCTGCTCTTATATTTAAACTGCATCGGTATAAGGCTAATCTGGCACACACGTAAAGTCTGAACAATGCTGCGCAAACAGCAAAAGAAATGGAGTGGACTCCGCGGGATTTTCATGGCGCATGGCTGTCCATCCGCCCATTTTGAACCCGCAACCTCCTGCATGCCATGCAGGCGCGCTACCGTTGCGCCAGGAGCCCACAATCAGCATCAAGCTGGTGAGACAAATATTATGTTGCCTCCTCTAAGGAGTATGGTGCCAAGCTTAACCTTGAGCTCTCCATTATCTAACTCCTCTGCATCTTCAAGCACAATATTCATGTGCGCGTCGAACGAGGTTATCCTGCCACGTATGTTGAAGTTGTTCTTCAGCCTGACAAATACCTTCTGGCCCAAAACCTTGTTCAGCAAATCAAACGGTCTTTCCTGCTGCATATACACACCTTGCAAAAATTATCAATAAACATAGCAAATCAAAAGAGCTGACGAGCTCAAACTATATATAGCTATTGCTACTTGCCCTTTATCTCCTTGAGGTCGCTCTTCTTTATGGAGAGCTTCACTATCCCTGTACCAACCTTGACCTGCTTGCCTATGAGTATGTTCTCGGCAACGCCGGTGAGCGGGTCGCTCTCGCCGAACACGCACGCGTTAGTGAAATGCTTTATGGTCTCTTCGTACGCAGCCCTGGCGAAAACAGAGTTCTTGCTTCCTGCTATCCCGTGCCTGCCTACGCTCTTTATAGCGCCATAGAAAGTCATTGCATCCGCCACAAGCATCAAATGCCTGTAGCTCACGTCCACGCCGTTGACCTTCATCGTGTCCTTAAGCTCGTTGGCTATGAGATTCCTTGCCGCTTCTATGCCGAACACGCGCATAACTTCAAAAGGATCGTTGCTGTATACCCTGTTCTTGTCGACCCCGTCAATTTCGAGCACCCCACTTATGTTGTTACCCATTGCCACTAAATAATATAAGCCGTCGTCAGTAGTCTCTATGCCTATATTGCTGACTCCTTTCACTCCTGCTATGGTCATGTTCCTCACCTTCACAAACATGACGCGTATGCCGTGTATGCTCCTGTCTGCGCTCTTCGTCTTCTTTATCTTCACGGTAACGATATGGTCTGCCGAGCTGACCTCTATGCCTTCTATCTTCTCGAGCTTACCCACCACGCTCCTCTCTGTGAGGTCGTACATTGCGAGCTTCTCCTTGTTCAGCGTCAGCTGCATGCTCGCATTGTTGAAATTCTCGTCGAAATCAGATATTACCTCTTTGACCTTTACCTCCTCTATCTTCTTCTTCAGTGCCTTGACCTTTCCAAGGTCCTTCATTATTGACTTCTCAGGCCATATCTCTATAGTAGCGACCTTTGGCACCTTCCTTGCATCGACGAGCTCTATGAGCCTAGGCAGCCCCTTTGTCCTTATAGCAGAAACCACTCCTGCCTGGTGGAAGTTCTCCAATACCATCTGGGTGCTAGGCTCGCCTATCGACTGTGCAGCGACAGTGCCTACCGCTTCTCCGGGTGCCACTTTCATATTGTTGTTCTTTGCAATTGCCATAATATCACTCCATGCTCCTATTACTGCATCTTCTCCATCATTGGGTCGATGCCGTCGCCTCCGTACAGGGTCTCTATCAGCGCGCCTCCTGCGTCCCTTACTGAGAGATCGTTGCCCACGTAGAAGTCCTGCATTGCGTTCACCAGCCTCCTCATCAGGTAACCGCTTACTGCAGTGACCAGAGGTTTACCCATAGCAGAGTCCCTGGCTCCCATAGCGTGCATGTAGTAGTCTATGAATTCCAGCCCTTCTATATAGTTGGACTTGACGAAGCCTTTGTTCATCGGGTTGTTGTCCTTTCTTGTGAAATAAGGCAGTATCCTTCCGTTGTATCCCCTCGAAGGCCTGCCGCCCCTGACGGATTGTTGCCCGAGAAGCATCGCTATCTGTACAAAGTTCAATATGTTGCCCCTCGCATCAGCGGATATCATGAGCATAGCCTTGTTCTCTATTGTAAGGCTGTCGAGTATTACCTTCATCGCTATGCTCCTCGCAATGTTCAAGGTAGCGAACACTTCGAGCTCATATGTCTGTTTCTTCGTATAGCCCGGCAGCGGCTCGAGCGTGCCATCCTTGTACTTCCTCAGAAGCTCGCTCGCCTCGCTGAGCGTGTTGTTTATTATCTTCTCGCGCTCACCCTCGAGAGAGCTGACGTAGTAATCGCGCATGCTTATCGACATCCCGAACGTGTATACCGCCCTTCCAGCAAGCTTCGACACGTCGTTGAGGAACCTCTTTGCCTCATCAGGGCCATACTTGCTGTATATGTGCAGCAGCAGCATACCCCGCTTCCCTATCAGCTTTGAGCTTATATAGCCCTTCACAAGCTTTCCATTCTTTATCACGGTCATATTGTTCGGGTTCTTCTTGTCCGTATACTCAAAGTTGAGGTCGTCCCTGAGCATCGCCGAGAATATGTCCTTGCCAGAGTACATCCCATCCTTAGAAGGCTTCGGGAGTTCGTACACGCCTATGCTTGCGAGCAGCCTTGCCGCTTCGTCTTTCGGGTAGTATGCGCCGTCCTTTGTCAGTTCGTAGGCGCCTATAAGCATATCCTCTAGTGCGACAACCACAGGCAGGCCATTTCTGGGTGATACTATGGATGTGCTGATGTTCATAAGCAGCCTGGCTTCGGCCTGCGCCTCAAGTGTCTGGGGCACGTGCATGTTCATTTCGTCCCCGTCGAAGTCGGCATTGTAGGGCGTCACAGAAGCGAGGTGCACCCTGAATGTGTTTCCAGGAAGCACGCGCGCAAGATGCGCGTTTATGGATATCCTGTGAAGCGTTGGCTGCCTGTTGAACAGGACAACGTCGCCATCCATGAGCTGCCTGTCGAGTATGTCTCCAGGCTGCAGCGCTGCGAGCAGTTCCTCCCTGTTCATATCAGCTACTCTTTTCCTCATCCCGTCCTTAGATATGTGGTTGAGCACCGTTGGATAAGTAGTGTTCGAGAGCAGCTTCTTCGCATATTCAATGTTCCACTTTGTCACATAGAAAGGCACGGTGAGCACTTCAGCCATCTTCTGTGGCACCCCTAGCTCGTCCATGCTGATATAGTTGTCAGGTGTTATTACTGTCCTGGCGGAGAAGTTAACCCTCTTGCCGCTCAGGTTGTACCTCAGCCTGCCTTCCTTGCCCTTCAGCCTCTGCGCGAGAGTCTTCAACGGCCTGGTGCTCCTGTGCCTGGCAACAGGCACTCCGGGGGTCTCATTGTTGAAATATGTCGTTACCTGATATTGCAGCAGCTCCCACAGGTCGTCTATTATGATCTGCGGCGCTCCTGCATCAATGTCCTGCTCGAGCCTCTGGTTCGTCCTTATTATGTCTACGAGCTTGTGCGTCAGGTCATCCTCGCTCCTCTCTCCGGATTCGAGCGTTATTGAAGGCCTCACATTCACCGGAGGCACCAATAGGTAAGATATCACGAACCATTCGGGCCTGGTCACATTGCCGTCTATGCCTAGAAGCGCCAGGTCCTCGTTGCTTATCTTCGCAAGCCAGTCGTGTATCTCGTCGCTCTTAAGCCTGTTGCCGTTCATGTAGAAGAACGTAGGCCTGTCAAGCTTGAGCTTCCCCTGTGCCGCGCCGCAGTATGGGCATTTCTTGACAGTCTTGAGCTTCTTTATTATGGAGAGGTTCTTGTCCTCGCTCTCTACAGATGTCTGCAAGCCGAGCTCCTTATCGTTGTCGTCCGCCCTGACGAAGCTCTCTATCGTTGGCCTGAGGTCGCTTATCTGCTTCTCGTTGAGCAGTATGCGGTGGCAGTCCTTGCATGTGGATTGCAGAAGCAGGTATATGGTTTTGGCGAACTCTGGGTGTATGACCGGCCTGACGAGCTCTATGTGGCCAAAATGGCCGGGGCACACCTTTGCCCTCCCACCGCACGTCTTGCATTTCAGCCCCGGGTCTATGACGCCAAGGCGCTGGTCTATCAAGCCCCCATCTATGGGGTAGCCATCGTCATTGTATGTATCAGGGACTATTATCTTGGCTACGCTCATGCGCTTTACCATATCTGGCGATACGGCTGTGAACCTTATATGATCTATCAGCTCGGCTTGCATTGAATTCACCATAAATCATTCGCTTTTCATCCTTATCCTTGGCAGTATGTGCAGCGATTTTATCTCGTCGAGGAGCAGCTTGAAGGCATAGCTTATCTCGACCTGCTTGAGGTCAGTGCTGCCACATGTCAGGCATATCGGCCTGTTCTTGACGTAGTCCATATAGCCTACGTCGCCGCAGTTCTGGCACACCCATATCTCAGATTTGTCGCTCTGGTACAGCATGCGCTCCTTGAGCAGCAGGCTTGCACCATGGCCTACAAGCGCATCGCGCTCCATCTCTCCGAACCTGAGCCCTCCGCTCCTAGGCTTTCCTTCTGTAGGCTGGTGCGTCAGTATCTGTACTGGGCCCCTTCCCCTGACCTGCAGCTTCGCGCTTACCATCTGCATCAGCTTCTTGTAATACACAACTCCTGTGAATATCCTTGCCTCGAACCTCTTGCCCGTGGTGCCGTCATAAAGCCATTCGTCGCCGAACCTGTCGAACCCGTTGCCCTCCAGTATGTCGCCATACCTCTTCAGCAGCTCCGAGCCCTTCGTCGCGAACGGCGTGCCGTCGCTTGTCTTGCCTTCCATGGATGCAGCCTTTCCAACGAGCATCTCCATCATGTGCCCTACAGTGGTCCTGCCTCCCACGCTGTGCGGGTTGAGCAGAAGGTCAGGCACAACGCCAGATTCGCTGAAAGGCATGTCCTCCTGGTTGACTATGAGCCCTACCACTCCCTTCTGCGCCTGCCTGCTTGCGAACTTGTCGCCGAGCTCAGGTATCTTCTCGCTCCTTATCCTAACCTTGACTATCTTAGTGGCGCCTGTGCTCTCGCTCAGCGCTACGCTGTCTATAACTCCCTGCTCCCCTGTCCTGAGCTTTACTGAATTGTCCCTTGTCTTCTCCTCTGAAAGCCCGAAGCTCGTCTGCTCCTCAAGGAACCTCGGCGGCGATATTTTGCCTATGAGCACATCGCCCTCCTTGACCTGTTGCTCCGGCTCTATAATCCCGTCCTCGCTCAGCTTTGCATATGCATGCTCGCCCAAATAGCCTTCGGCTGTTGCTGGCGGTATCTTGAAATGGTCTTGCTGGCCGCCAGGATACCTCCTCTCTTCGTCGCTATAAGACCTATAGAACATGCTCCTTCCGAGCCCCCTGTCTATTGCTCCTCTGTTAAGTATAACTGCGTCCTGCATGTTGTATCCGTAATATGTGCTGAGTGCAACCACAAAGTTCTGGCCGCTCGCGTGCCTTGCCAGCTTGAGCGTCCTGTACGTAACGCTGTTCACTATCGGCTGTTGTGGGTAGTAGAGTATGTACGCCCTAGCGTCGAACCTGTTCTTGAAGTTCAGCGCATATACCCCCTGGCTCTGCTTTATGAAGTTGGATATAAGCCCGTGCTTACCTATTGTATCATATTCCGGATAAACCCCTGAGTTTATTATCACGCTCAGGTTTGATGCTGGGTCTATCTCCAGGTGCGTTGTTTTCTGCGTTATCTCGCCCTCTGTCAGCGCGCACAGTATGTTCTCCTCCTCTTCTGCATCCAGGTACTCTATGACGCCCCTCCTTATGAGGTAGTTGAAATCTATCTCCTTATTTCTGAGCTTCTCCTTGAGCTCTTCGGTTAGCTTGCTCGCGCCGTTCTCGACTATTATATACGGCTTCCTCGGCCTCCCCCTGTCCGTCAGTATGTGCACCTCATTCAGCTTCTTGTTATAAGCAACGTTCACTTCCCCCGATATGAGCCCCATGCGCCTGTTCTTCCTTATCTCTTGCGCGAACGCTTTCCCTTTCTCTACGTTGCCCATCGGCTTGCCGTTCAGATACACGTAACATCTTTCTTCTGCCATCATGATCGCCTCTATTGCCTCTTTGCAGGCGCTTTGCCCTTCTCCTTCAGCATGTCCTCGAGCTTGCTCTTCACCATCTGCTCGTCAGCGCCCACTGTCACCTTGGCCATTATCGCTAGATACCTTGTCAATCCTACCTCAGGTCCTTCGGGGGTTTCAGAAGGGCATATCTTGCCTATATGGCTACCGTGTACATCCCTTGCCTTCAAGTGCGAGTGCTTCTTAGCCAGGGGCGATTTCACCCTTCTCAGATGCGACAGCGCGCTGAACAGGTTAGTCCTATCTAGCACCTGCGACACTCCTGTCTGCCCCGCAGGCCACGATCCTGTGCCCATCGAATAGAGTATCTTCTCTGTAAGCGTATCTGGGTTTATGTTCGTCCTGACGTTGAGCTTCCTTCCTCGTGCAGTAGTCCTCTCGACATGGTACTTCACATCCCTGACGAAGAACTTGAACGCGTTGTTGAACAGCACCTCCATCAGGTCCCCTGCAAGGCTTATGCGCTTGTTCGCATAGCTGTCCTTGTCGTCAGACTTCGCGTAGTTGTACGCGACGAGGGATGCTCTCTCTGCCATTCTTATAAGGTAATAAGCCTTCTCTATCCTGTTCTTCGGGTCTGTGCCTATGTGCGGCAGTATGTAAGTATCGAGCTGTATCTCTGCCTTCTTATCCTGGTATGCCTTGGCCTGGTTTGGCGCCGAAAGCTTGCCCAGTTCGGTTATCGCCTCAGACACTCCTATATCCTTAGCCTTGCTTATGCTCACGTTTAACATTAGGTCATTCTTTACATCTTTGTTGTAGCTCGCCTCCTGTATCTTCTCCATGGTTAGGCCCAGGGCGCGAAGGACGAGCACGAAGTCTATGCCTTTAGACAAGGTCGGGAACATGAGCGAATACACTCCGTATTCATCCCTTGTAACACTGCACCTCCCCCTGAAATTCAACTGAGTTGTAGAAAAAACCTTGCACACCGTTTCTCCTTTACTCTCCTTAGTGCATATCATTTTGTTGGGCGCGAGGTCCTCTATACCTACAAGCACCCTCTCAGTGCCTTTTATTATGAAATAGCCCCCAGGGTCATCGGGGTCTTCGCCCTCGCCGAGCAGCTGCTCGTATGTCATGTTCTTCGTATAGCACAGGTCGCTCTTGAGCATTACGGGCAGGTCGCCCACATAAGCTTCGCCCATGTTTATCGTTTTCTCTATGCCGCTTATTATGGGTGTATATGTTATATACATAGGAGCTGCATATGTCATGTTTCTAACGAGCGCCTCATGCGGCATTAGGTCCTTGGTAGAGCTGTCTGATTCTATTATCTTAGGCTGCTCCAGCCTTATGCTGTTGAACTTTATTGCGAAGTTGGACACATCCGGTTCCACTACGCTCTGGCTCTTTATTATGTTGTGTATGCCTATGTGTATGAACCTGTTGTAGCTGTCTATCTGCTGCTGCACCATAGAAACAGAGGACAAATAGGATTCCAAAACCTCGTGGGTATTAGCCATTATATCACACCTTCAAAACAAAAGCGAAGCGAGAGCATCAGCCCTTCACCACGTACCTGTAGGCAACATACTTCTTGCCGTCGTCATCCCTATGTATCGCTATTAGTTGACCCGCAGTTGCCTTCAGCTTGACCGCTTGTGGGTCCGATTCGAGTATTTTCGGGAATTTCTCCAATGGAGTGTTGAACTTTTTGGATATCTTTTTAGCATCGCTCTCGCTGAGCAACTCATGTTCGGGGACCAGGTCATAATTCGAAGCCAACAGCTCACCAATGAAACAAAGCGCCAACTGACGTGGAGGTACCAAGCTCGTTATAGTAGTTTATACGCAAAGTAATAAATAATTTGTGCAGAGGCGCGTTTATCGCTGTGCATGCTCCTGGCTCTATGCAGATTCGCACATCAGGCTCTACGCAGCTCAAGCTTGTACCTTTTGAGTAACTTTTCAGCTTCAATACTTATTCAGAAATGTCTAAAAACGTTGCGTGCAGCTGCATCTAGATATACCCAAATTTGGTGCTGAAGGCAACTTGGTGTACCGCAGCGTGGCAAGTTTTAAATATGTATACTAATAATAGTGATACTGAAGTTTGCGCAAATACTGGGTTGTTAGATGGAGAAAAGAAAATCCGTATCTAAATCTTCTGTTAAAGCAAGGAACGCCGTCAGGCAGCCATTACATGCCGCTCACGCCGCGCAGAGGGCAAGTGCGAAAGGGCGCAGAAGCGAGGAATCCCAGAGCGCAATGGAATACATGATAACATACAGCTGGGCCATACTTATCATTGCTGTTGCAGTAGCACTCCTATACCTCTATCTAGTAGCTCCGCGCGTGATCGTAAGTTCACAGTGTTCATTCAAAATCGGCGCGTATTGTGAAGACATGGTTCTGGGCAGCAACACAACAACCCATGCTACTGAAATGGCTCTATTCTTGACCAATACGCAGACATATCCTATGCTCAATCCAAGATTATATGTATCAATAAATGGAAAGAATACCACGGCATACGCATGCAAGCCTTACTACGTGCTGCCAGGCGGCTCGATAATATGCACTGTACCCGTGCCTAATGTGACGAGCTCGCTGGGTGAATTCTTCGCTGGTAATATATACCTCAATGCAACATATTGCGGGCTGGTTTCAAACCCGTTCAACATAACTAGCTGCAAGAGCGCACCTGCTCAAACATATTCAGGCAGCTTCAATGCTCACGCAGCGCCGCTGATATCAACAACAACAAGCGTCAGCTTGTCTGCGAATCAGAGCCGGTTCCCTGCTGATGGCTCTTATGATTCAGTATTTGCTACTGTAAAAATGCTCGGGTATCCGCTGAAAGGCGCAACAGTAAATTTCACCGTAAACACAATAAATGCGAAAGTTTTTCCTCTATCCTCATCATCTAACTCTAAAGGCATAGCGACTTCCGGTGTTGAGAGCACTCATGTCGGCAACGTCACAGTATATGCAGATTTTGCCAACACTACAAGCAATCCCGTGGTCATAGACTTTGTGCCTTATATATCATTCTACTTTTTCATACCAACTATATTATCACATGTGTCGTCTTCCGCCATAATTGCAAAGATCAATGGCGTTTCATATACCTATTCTACAATGCCTTCATACCTTAATGTCTCAGTAAACAGCACAGTAACATACAACTTTACCAGATTGCTTCAGATAAATTCCACTGCGAGGCTCGTATACAAGAATGTTACAGTCAACGGCGTTCCTTCTACCTCGTCCAACAATACCATAGTGGCATCAACAAATTCGACTGTTGTTCCGCACTACACGCTACAATACTATATTACCATGGCAGCTAGTCCAGCCGATGCTGGCACGGTGTCCCCTTCATCAGGATGGTTCAACCAGTCGCAATACATACAAATATCTGAGACTCCATCAGGATTGAATGTATTCGATAACTGGACTGGCCTCGGCGCAGGCAGCTATACTGGAGGCTCTGCTTCTGCTGCGATTACGGCTGACAGCGCAATAACAGAGACTGCCAACTACTACCCTCCAATTAATATAACGTTTACGATATCACCTGCTATGTCCGGCACATCCGGCACTGTGCTCACTGTAGACGGGACTTCATATGCATATTCAAGCCTTCCTGTGTCAATAATTGTGCCTGCGGGCTCTTCCGTTACATATTCCTATGCATCGCCAATATCTGGAAGTAGTGGCACTCAATATGTATTCTCATCACTGACAGGCTGCGGACAGAGTGCTGCAAGTGCTACATTTACACCATCTGCGGGTACAACATGCACCATAAGCGCTACATATACTACTCAATACTACCTCACAATGTCTGCAAGTCCATCAAACGGCGGAACAGTATCGCCTGGAAGCGAATGGGTCAATGCTGGAAGCAGCGTATCGATAAGCGAAACCGCAAATACAAACTATGTGTTTGACAATTGGACATGCTCTGGCACAGGCTGCTATTCCGGCACTGCCTCAAGTGCTACGATAACCATGAACAACTCTATTACAGAAACTGCGAACTACTATTCGCCATCAACAATAACATTTGATATATCCTCAATGTCAGGCACATCCGGCACTGTGCTCACTGTAGACGGGACTTCATATGCATATTCAAGCCTTCCTGTGTCAATAATTGTGCCT
>JBMFWP010000021.1:10589-14769 GCA_049965155.1 Candidatus Micrarchaeia archaeon
AGTGCTGCAAGTGCTACATTTACACCATCTGCGGGTACAACATGCACCATAAGCGCTACATATACTACTCAATACTATCTAACCATGTCCGTAAGTCCATCTGGCGATGGCACGGTATCGCCTGGAAGCGAATGGGTCAATGCAGGTAGTAGTATATCTATAAGCGAAACGCCAGCAACGAATACATCTTCGACAGATTATGTATTCGATGATTGGACATGCTCTGGCACAGGCTGCTATTCCGGCACTGCCTCAAGTGCTGCGATAACCATGAACAACTCTATTACAGAGACTGCCAACTATGAAGCCCAAGCGGTGACTAATGTTGCTTCTAACGGTGCTTCGAATGGTGCATCCAACGGTGCATCTAACGGCGCTTCGAATGGTGCATCCAACGGTGCATCCAACGGCTCGTCCAACGGCGCATCTAACGGTGCATCCAACGGTGCATCCAACGGCTCGTCCAACGGCGCATCTAACGGCTCGTCCAACGCTGCGTCTGGATCCAATACTGAAGGTTCTTCTTCATCCAACGGTTCATCCAATGGTGCATCCAGCGAGTCTGCTTCAGTGTACGGCAACATGAACATAACGCTTGCTAACGGGACAGTGATAAAAGCCAAGGATGTGAAGGCAGGCATGATGGTACTCTCATACAATCTGGCTGCCCATGAGCTGCAGCCCTCATTCATATCCGCAGTATCTGTGCTCAACGCTTCGAACAGGTACACATTCAACAACAACCTTCAGGTCGACGGTACAGAAGTAATGCTCATAAACGGCACATGGCAAAGAGCATACAAGGCAAGAGTTGGAGACTACCTATATGACGCACTTACAGGAAAGAATGTGACAATCACATCAATAAACGTGACATATAATGGCGGGAAGGTATACGATTTCATAGGGTCGCCTATCAACAACTACATAGCCAATGGCTTCCTGATAGATAAGGATACAACACCATCAGAGGAATCTGTGGTCGGCAATCAGACAATATATATGGCAAATGGCACCTTGGTAGCGGTGAGCTCGCTCAAGCCTGGCGATGTGGTCCTGAGCTACAACCTGCTCACTAAGAAGCTGGTGCCCAGCACTGTGTATTCAGTTTCAGCGCTATATGGTCCAGTGGAATACATAATAAACAACAATCTGCTCACGGACGGCGGAGAGGACGTGCTCGTCAACGGGCAGAACATGCAGGTCAGGGACCTTAAGATCGGAGATGAGCTGTTCAATCCAGTGACAGGAAAGAACATTACTGTAACAAACATTACTGCACTTAATCTGACAACACACCTAAAGTTCTATGATATCAATACCGAGCCCATAGACGACTACATAGTTGGCGGTTATCTTATTACGTAGAGTGAGTACAATGGATGAACAGGATACAACTGGAATGCCTTCTAATATCAATGGGCAGCAGGGCTTCAGCCCGGGTCCGGAGCAGCCCGCACAGCCGCAGCAGCCGAGCACCGCACCTAGTGGCGCATCAACTCATTCAAGCAGGGCTAGGTTGATAATATCAACAGTGGTATTACTCATAGTGCTAGTAGGGATAGTGTACTACTCATTAGGCTATTTTGCATCAGTTACTCATGTGCCTACCACAATACCTGTTACAAACACCACCGTAGTGAATACTACTACAACAGTAAGCACTACTACAATAAATACTACAACCACTACTATAAAAGTAGAATTTAATCCGTACAACTTGTCGCAAAAGCAGTACGCCTTATATGGCATACCAAATATAAGCCAGTTTCAGACATATACACTGGAACCTTCTAGTGTACCGTCAGAATCATATAGTGTGGGTGCACAAGGTGGATACCTATCCGAATTCGGCCTCAACTTTACATATAACTTGATAGCAGGCCCTACAGAGTTACCTTGGAACTATGATATAAAGATACCCCCACAATACATTAACGACAGCTATCCTGTTGGTGTTATAATTCAGGTGTTCAACTTCAGCAATGCGACAAACGCAGCAAGATTTCTGCTTTATGATCAGTACTACAATAAAACTATAAACGACTCCCTCAACGGCCCGATACCGAGAGTGAACAACACGGTAAAGGTATACATGCCTTTGAACGGGTATGCGTTCCTGACAAACATATCAAGCTACAATAACGTGAGCGCCTTCTACCAGACAACATTGACACACAACTTCACTTCGATAAATGGCACACCCATAATAATAGTATTGACATCGCCAATGTACCAGACAATGAATCAGTACCTGATTGGCTTCCAGTACAACAACTATGTTGTATTCGTAACTGGCTATGGTATCTACGGTCATCTTAATATATCGCATCCACTGTCTACTGTAAGTTACATGTTGCAGTCCCTGCGGTCGTGATTATGGCCAGTAGACAGCATAATCGCAATGCCAATAGTGGCATAAATAAGTGCACACGCATGTACATCGGACTGGTTGTAATAATCCTAGCTGCGCTGTTGGTAGCATTGTACCCGTGCCTATACATATACACTATATCAGACCATGTTAGCAGCTCGCCAACGCTTTCTCAGTCCAGCCCAATTCACAACCTCAATATAAGCGATATGGCTACAATGTTTCCGGGTTCGCAATACACTCCAATCATGCAGGGCAATATATCTTATTTTATACCACAACTGCGCAGTGAAGGTTATATAGAATCATCCACATCTATATTCAGCCTCCAGACGCCTAAGGAATACAATGGCACCAGATTCCCTGCTGTTATAGTATCATACATACTGTTATTGGCCAACCAGACTGATGCAAATCAGTCTCTCGGAAGCATGTTCTTCAGCAACAATGTCAATCAGGTAAATGGGAGCGTGGTTTACAACACCACTAAGCAAGGGCGTACAATCTCCATAGACATGCATACAGTTTACTCCGCGGCGGTATTCAACTCTTCAATAGCAAGAATGCTGAACATAACAAATACGCATATGCCTGACTTCCAATATGCTTCCATATTTGTATATAATAATACTGTTGATGCTGTGTATGTCAACAGCTATGTTCAAGCCAATAATTATAGTGGCGTCTCAACAGCCCTTGCTGAAATGCTTGCTAATAAAATAATAAATTGAATGTGTCAAATTGATGCAGCATAGTTGCATCAGCAAGCGAGTGATATAGACGGATAAAAAGCCCATCAAAGAACTCAAACGTAGTGGAATAATACTAGCAAGTGTAGCCGTGCTCATAATAATAGCAGTTGCTGTACTCTTCCTATCGCTTTCCCATCACAATTCAGTTTATGTAGCTAAGGTATTAATACCTAATCTGAACTCCTCTAATGTTGCATCTGTCATACATAATGCAACTTATGTGCCTATACTAAAAGGCGAACTAACCTCTTTCGAAGGTGCACTCAAGCTACAGGGATACCTGGAGTCATCGATGACTACATTCAACCTGTCGCAAGGCTATAACAAGTCCAATTTTCCCTATATAATATCATCGTCCGTATTTCTGATGTCGAATTCTAGCTCTGCAAAGGCCGCACTAGACAGTATATTAGCAAGCAGCAAGAATCAGTCCAGTAGCGGCCCTACATTTACTGCGTTTGACTATTCCTCGTCTTCAGGTAACACTACTATATATATAGGCTCATCAGTGTCGATATTTAACGCCTCTGCCATCAATTCTTCTGCAGAGAAGCTGCTCAATCTACCCGTATACCAATACACCTCAGTGTTCGTGTATGGGAATTATACCATAACGATAGTCCTCAACAGTTTTTCTTCGAATCCCCTATACAACATATATGCAACCAGGCTTTCAGAAGCACTTATAAAGCAGATGCAGAATGAATGAAGGCTCCGCAAACTCATGCAGATGCGATGAATCAGGGTGTGTTATTGCGGTACATGTAATATAGCACAGTTATATTCAGTGTTCCTTTATATGGGGCATTAGGCAACTTGATACTAAGGCTAAAGCTCTGATTGCTCGAAGGCCTGACCATCCTTATAGGTAAGTTCGGCGATGACCCCAGTATACTGAACCCCCTATTAAAAGTAGTCATGTTCTGCACGGTTTCATTAAATGAGGCATTCTTATACGTCAATGTAAATGTATACATGTATACTGAGCTTGGCTTCGCGCTGAAACCACTCAGTTCTACGCTTCCGGCAAATTCGTTGGTATTGACATTATAAT
>JBMFWP010000022.1:0-14047 GCA_049965155.1 Candidatus Micrarchaeia archaeon
CTGGCAGTAGCAAGGATAATATACTGTTAGAATCTATGCCATAAAAAAGTATCAAATTTTCCTACGACAGCTTTTGGCTAAGACGGCAAAAGAAGGGAGACATTTCGATGACTTATATATAAATCCGTCAGAATGGTGGGGAGTAAGGGATTTGAACCCTTATTACCAGCGCCCAAGGCTGGCAGTCTGCCAGGTTAGCGTAACTCCCCCTAATGCCCTGGTGTAAACATATTAGAGTTGTAAAGCTTTAAAATACCTTTCAATTCTCGCTGTTGAGAAGCATAAGCATAAGGCCCGCTTAGGGGCAGAGGACTTCAGCGTCATCTGCGTATGTCAATGCCTATGTGCAGGAAAATGTCCTTTCCGTTGTTCTCCCTGCTCACATATGTCAGGTCATCTGGCATGCGCCACCTGCCTACGTCCCCGTTGTTACTTGTTTTTTCTATTCTTTCCGTTGCATTCATTTCATCACTTAAGCATGAATGCTAACGAGGGCAATGAATAAAATTAACATAAAAATATATAGACCTTTTGTTTTTGCTTATCCTTACATTTTAAATAAGCTGATATTTTCTTTCGGCAAGGCGTCTAGCTTTCTCATGCATCATTGATGAGCTTCATGAATTCGTTCAGAGCAACGTGGAGCTCCTTGTAGCCGTCATCCTCAGTGAAATGCACCTTCAATGGCATTATATTGACCTTCGCATCTAGTTCCGCCCTGAATATCTTAGAATCTTCGACAGGCACATAGGGGTCCTCCTTGGCCATAACTATCCTCGTGCTCCCCACCTTGCTTTTTATAGCGCTGAAGTCTATAGGTGTTTCGAGCCATGGCTTTGCGGTGGTCCTTTCAGTTTCTGTGCTTAATGCTGCATCCTTCAAGTGCAGCCACGGTGCTATAAATAGCATGCCTTTTATACGGCCCGACTGCGAGCCTTGGAGGAATCTCAGTATGGCTTGGCACCCTATGCTATGTCCAACCATGTATGTGTGGTCGTCTATATACCTGCTGCTCTGGCTTATTGCATCGACCCATGCACTTATGATTGGTTTGTCTGGGTCGGGCATCTTAGGCACAAAAGTCTCAAAGCCCTTATCCTTCAATGCGCTTGCTAGCCACTTATACCAATCAGTATGAGGGTTGCCGTCCCATCTATGTATTATGAATACTCTATCCGGCATCTCTATGTCACTCATCGTATATAGGGTTTATATGCTTCAATATTCTTAAACCTATCCATATAGATAAATCATTAATTTGAAATTCTGAGCTGTGATCCTACCAAAGAGTTTAAAAAAGTGCAAGTTAATATACTACGGATTCGATGATACTCGGTTTGACTGGTATGCCGGGCAGCGGCAAAACTACAGTAGCGGATTACTTGCGGGACAAGTATCGATTCTCTATAATAAACATGGGAGATGTGGTGCGCAATGCCATGTCTGCCGAGGGACTTGAGATCAACAGCGAAAGCCTGCGCGAATTCTCTGAAAACATGAGAAAAGCCTATGGGTATGCTGCCATAGCCCAGATGACTGTTAAAGTAATAGGGAACAAGTATAAGGGCAAGCGCCTGTGCATAGATGGCATACGCAGCCCTTGGGAAATAAGGTATTTCAAGGATACATTGAATGGGGAATTTATAATGCTGGCGATAGATTGTCCTACAGAGATAAGGTACAGCCGCCTCTTGGCTCGGTCAAGGAAAGATGATCCTCAGACCAAAGAAGGCCTTTCAAAGAGGGATGAAAAGGAGGAAGAGTTCGGTGTTCTGGAAGCCATCAAACTTGCAGATTTCAAATTATCAAACACGAGCACGATAGAAGCTCTTTACAGAGATCTGGATATGGTGCTCAAGAATACGGAAAAAAGGGCATCGAAGGAGGTCTGATGCCTTTTACTGCTACCACTTACATAGGGCTAATACGTGGTAGGTTTTTATTACTTTAATGCTAAAGTATAATGTCAAACTCGTGTGCTGATATCTATGCAGAGAGTAGACTTGCCTTGGACTGAAAAATACCGTCCCAATAAATTGGACGATGTTATAGGTCAGGAGCTGGTGGTTAACCGCCTCAAGGCGTTCGTGGCCAGCGGTAACTTTCCGAACATGATATTTGCAGGCAGTGCAGGCATAGGCAAGACTACGTGCGCCATAGCTTTCGCCAACGACCTCTACAAGGGCAATCTATCTGGCGCGTTCAAGGAGCTCAATGCCAGCGACGCAAGAGGCATTGATGTAATAAGAGGCGAGGTAAAGGAGTTCGCCAAGACAATATCGATAGGCGCCGTACCCATAAAGATAATATTCCTCGACGAGGCAGACTCGTTGACTGCAGACGCGCAGCACGCCCTAAGAAGGACGATGGAGAAGTTTTCCGCCGAAACTAGGTTCATATTGAGCGCCAATTACGCCAACAAGATAATAGAGCCCATACAGAGCAGGTGCGTTGTCTTCAGGTTCAAGGCACTCAATGAGAGCAACATGAGGGCTTACATAGAAAGGATAGCTAAAGCCGAAGGGCTGGAGATAAACGACAAGGCTATAGAAGCGCTTATGTATGTGAGCGATGGCGATATGCGCAAGCTTACCAACATACTCCAAAGCAGCGCAATGTACAGCAAGAAGATAGGCGAGTCAAGCGTATACGAAGTTGCTGCTAGGGCAAGGCCCAAAGAGATAACAGCAATGCTGAAGGCTGCGGTGAGCGGCAATTTCAACATGGCGAAGAACGAGCTCGACAATCTGATGCTCAAGAACGGCATGAGCGGCGAGGACGTATTGCTGCAATGCTACCGCGAAGTGCAGAACCTTGCAATAGACGAAAGAGTAAAGCTCTCTGTTCTCGCAAGCGTCGGCGAGACAAATTTCAGGATAGTAGAGGGGGCTAACGAAAGGATACAGCTTGAGGCCATGCTTGCCAACATAGCGCTCCTTGCGAAGCCGCAAAAGGATTGACCCTCTTTGTCATGCATGCAGGGTAAGCTCCAAAGGACCTGCGTAGCTGATTTCTGGTGCTTGTATATAGAATACGACTATATAGCTATTCTCATTATCGACCTTGAAGGGCAGCTTCGGGTCGCTGCTGACAAAATTGAAAGGCTTATTCACCTCTACGCTTTTCACTTCGTCGCCGAGGCTGAGTATCTTATACATCTGTATTGAATTCTTGAAAATCTGGTTCTTTTCCAGCTCCATAACCAGCTCAGAGTTTTCTATATTGACCTTCCTACCCTCCCGTATCAGCGTAACCTTGTTTATCTCCACCCTTACCCTCTCCTTAGGTGCATCTGTGAACCTCACTTGCATGGGCCCCGAATAGCTCTGTTCAGGTGCTTCAACACTGAGCTTGAAAACAACACTCTCCCCATTGGCTAACTCCTTGGGTGGAGCTGGATCAACGCCGAGCAGCTTGAATGGTGGATCTACAGTTATGCCGTCTATGCGCAGCTTCTCTTCTATTATGGTAGAACCCAACACGTCTCTCATCTTTTCGGCAGCTTCGCTCCTGTTGTGGAAAGGTATGTCAACCTCAAAATCCCTGCTTTCGCTTTCCAGGCCAAGCAAAGTGTGAACTGCGCCCATCCATCTTATGTTGATATTGGTAACCCTTACAGCCACCTTCTTAGCCTCCTTTTTCTTGAAAATGCCCGAAAGACCCAGTTTCATCTAGACGCCCTTTTATGCCTAATTTTTATACATGTTTAGCTTTCAGCAAGGATATATAATGCATGCAGTCAATTTTTGTAGTCTATTATCAATGCTATTGGCGAGTATTTATAAATGGTTAAAGAGGTCAACAAATAGGTGTTTAGATGGTAGTTGAAAACGACAAAGCGATAGATTTCGCTCTCGATGGGTCAGATGGGAAAAAGCATTCGCTTTCAGAGTTCAACGGAAAGTACCTGGTGCTTTATTTTTACCCAAAGGACAATACGCCAGGCTGTACCATAGAAGCCAACGAGTTTAATAAGCACCTGGATGAGCTCAAGTCGCTAAATGCAGTTGTTGTCGGTGTAAGCAAGGATGACCTAAAGTCACATGGCAAGTTCGTGGAAAAATGTGACCTTAAATTCCTGCTGCTTTCAGACCCTAATAGTGAAGTAATAAAGGCATATGATGCATATGGAGACAGAGGCATATTTGGTGTTGGAACTCTTAGGAATACTTATCTTATAAAAGATGGTAAGGTGCTAAAGGTATTTACAAAGGTTAAACCAAAAGGCCATGCTGAAGAGGTCATTAATTCTATAAAATCACTTCAGAAAGCGTAGCGATCTAAATATGAACGCACCCCTAATGCGTATCATGCCCAATTACTTCTTCTCTACAAGATAGTTGCCTATTACTAGCCGGTCTGCACCTGTATTCTCCAATGTCCATATAGCATCCTCCGGAGACATTGCTATAGGCACCCCATGCTTGTTCAAGCTGGTGTTCAGCACAGCCCCTATGCCTGTGCTCCTCTTCACTTTCTTTATAAGCTCCCTGTACTGCTTGTTCTCATTGCCCAGTATCTGCGGCCTTGTCGTGCGGTCTATGTGTGAAGCAGCTACCATATCCTTGTAGTATTCGTCCTTAACTCTATTTGCTGAGGTCATGAACCTGTTGGGCGATACGTAATCACTGAGAAGCTTTTCAGCATCTTCCTCCAATATGGTGCTTGCGAAAGGCTGGTAATACGGCCGCTTCTTGATAAGCAGGTTCAGCTTCTCCCTATTCTCATATATACCTGGCAGCGCTAGCACGCTCCTGTTGCCCAGCGCCCTCGGCCCATATTCCATGCCGCCTTGGAACCAAAGCACTATCTTGCCCTCATTTATAAGGTCTGCAGCAGTACCTTCAGGATCACCTACCCTCTCGTAGTGTACGTTGCGGTTCTTGTTGCGCTTGAGCGCCTCGTATACGTGCTCATCTGAATACGAAGGGCCAAAATAGGCACTTTCTATCTGCTTATAGCTAAGTTTGCCTCCTAGCATAAAATCCACATACATAGCGGCTCCAGCAGACAGGCCTCCATCGCCCATCTGTGGGAAAACGAAAAGATGCCTAACCTCGGGCATGTGCTCTATCATGCTATTTGTGATTACGTTTGAGAAGAAACCTCCAGCTACTGCTATATCGCGTATACCTGTTTCATCCACCCACTGCATAACTAGTTTCCTCACTTGCTCTTCCGCATGCCTCTGCACTGCATATGCGAACGACTCACGATCGTTTTTTGAAAGTATATGGTCTTTCATGTATTCGGCAAGCAATAGCTCATTTCGTGTTCCATGTTTTGAGACGAATTCCCTGCGTTTGGTATCATATCTGCAGATCTCGTTGAGCTCCTTTATCTCTTTTGGATACGAGTACGCTGCAAGGCTCATTAGTTTGCCCTCATCCTCGCTGTAGCGCATGTCACATGCGACTGTTGCCGCTCCGTACATAAGGCCCAAGCTTGTGCTTGCCTTAAATGACGCCAGCCTCTTAATCTCGCCCTTTCTTCCTACAGATACGCTCCCGCTAAGCCCATCCCCTGCTCCATCAAGCGTGATTATGAGTGCCTTCTTGAAGCCCGATGGATAATATGCCGAAGCTGCGTGTGCAAGATGGTGCTCTACCACATACACCTTTTTTTTGGCGAGCTCCCCCTTGATTATACCTAGCCTCTTTCTGGTTATATCGCTGCTTATTGCATTGCCTATTGCCCTCCAGAGGAATTTAGGGTTCTGGTTCTGCGAGGCCCTGTATACAAGATTGGAGAGGTGCATGTGCAGCCTTGACGGCTTGCCGAGCTCGTGGCGCCAGAGCATTCTCCTCTTTATGTCATGCTGCGGAAATATGCGCGAAACCAGTGCATTGCCGCCTATCCATCCGAGGGCTATTGCATCTATCTCATCGCTGCGCCCTTTATCCAGGTATCTTATTGAATTTGAAGGGAATCCAACATCGTTCTTGCGCTTTGTGAACCTCTCTTCGTTTACTGCACCAACTATGCTAGTATCCTCTACCAACGCAGCGCCAGCATCATGCGAATCATTAATACCAAGTATTGCCATGCAGTAACACCATATATTTTCGCAAATCTATATCAGTCATGCTTTCAATATTACAGTATTTAGCATCATACCATTGCGAAAGATGCGTAATCAACAACGCTATTGAAATCCCCTGTTACTAATCCAGAATTGGAATAGTATAGAAGGATGCCCTTTTTGCAGCCATTCATGCTTGCATATTCCATTGCCACTGTTATTGGACCGTAACCGCATGCGCTGCTTCCTACTTTATCTACCGACTTATTGAATTCAGCATAATCAAGGGATTCTATATATTTGAAAAGGACCTTGTCTTTTTTCTCGCCTATGCTTCTGGATTCGTAGTGGTTGAAGTCTGACGAGGCTATAACTATGGCATGCCTACCAAGCGTTTTTACAGCATCTGCTATTGCCAATGCAAGGTCTTTTGATGTATCTAAGTCCTGGTAGCCCATGCATATGAAAGCGGCTTTCTTACCTATATTTAAGTACTGTAGGAAGGGAAGCTGTACTTCCAAGGAGTGCTCCCCAGCATGTGCGCTTTCATCAAATTCAGCTATGCCTGAAGCATCAACAATTGCCTTAGAGAGTTCCAGGTCATTCCTTACTGTGCCTAATGGCGTTTCCCAATCTGTTTCAGAGACAGATATCTGTGTCCCTATTCCAGTGTGGTTCGGCCCTACCAATACTATGCTATCGATATCCTTGATGTGAGCGTTCATCGACAATGCCTTGTAAGCGTATGCAGCGGTCCTGCCTGAGTACTCATAACCTGCATGTGGAGATACATATGCACAAGCCTTTTCCACGCCTTCAGGCACCTTGGCCTCAGCTATCGCCTTGGATATGAAAGCGCTAAGTTCGCTTGCGCTGCTGCTATAAAACTCCCCCGCGACAACGCTCCTGCGTAATGACATATTTGAAGAACGCATCTAACCAATAAAAAGATATCTGGGCAATAGGTAAATGGACGCTGTGGGTGTAAGATTGGGCCTTGTCGTATACATAGATATGGATTCTTTTTTCGCTGCATGCGAAGAGCTCAGGCACCCAGAACTGAAAGGCAAAGCCTTCGTGGTAGGCACGAGCTCCGAAACGGATTCCAGGGGCGTGGTGCAGACCGCAAGTTACGAGGCTAGGAAATACGGCATCAAGAGCGGCATGGGGCTGTTTATGGCGAAGAAGGCCTATCCAGACCTGATGGTACTCAAATCAGACGAGGCTTATTATGAGAGCGCTTCGGACAAGATAATGGCGGTGCTCAGCAGCTTCGGCTTTCCCGTAGAGCAGAACAGCATCGATGAAGCAGCAATAGATGTAGGCAATGTTGGATACGACAGAGCAATAGAAATAGGCAAGGAAATCAAGGGCAGGATAAAGGAAAGGGTAAACTTGCCGTGCACTATAGGGGTGAGTTTCGGGAAGTATCTTGCCAAGATGGTGTGCGACGCCTCTAAACCCGACGGATTCGGTGTGCTGAGGGAATCCGAGGTTCACGAATTTCTGCACGGCAAGCCAATAGGGAAGCTGCCAGGAGTGGGCAAGAAGACAGAAGAGCGCCTTCTATCCATGGGCATAAATACCATAGATGATTTGGCGAATTCCAACCTGCAGTCTCTCATATCCAAGTTCGGCAGCGCGGCCATAGAGATGCACAATCTCGCAAATGGCATAGACAAGAGTAGGATAGTCCAGTATAACATAATCAAATCGATAGGTAGGGAGAGGACGCTTGACAGCGATACGAATGATATTGCTGTGCAAGAGAAGATGCTGTTATCCCTTTCAGAGGAGGTCAGCAAGGACGTTGCAAGCAAGGGCTACTGGTTCAAGGCGGTCGGGCTCAAGGTCAGGTACTCGGACTTCTCGCAGATAACACGGAGCAGGCAGCTTAGCCACTATTCATCGTCCAAAGAGGACATATATAGGATGGCGAAGGAACTGCTGAAAGGCACCCAAGCCGATATAAGCGTGAGGAAACTCGGGGTCAGGGTGTTCATGCTCATAAAGAGGTCCGGCCAAGCTACCTTGTGATTGATGTTCTACTGCTTTGCCGAATCGCTCTTGTGCGACTCGGAATAGTCGAGCTTCTGCAGGTATTCCCTCGCTTCAAGTGCTGCCTTCGCGCCGCTGCCAGCGGCTGTTATCGCCTGTCTGTATCTCCTGTCAGCAACGTCTCCTGCTACAAAGACGCCGTCTATATCTGTTTTGACCTCTTCTTTGGTTATTATGTACCCCTGGTCGTCCAGTGCGAGGCTTCCTGCCAGGTACTTTGTATTCGGCTGATAACCTATCGCTACAAACACGCCGTCGATGTTCATCTGCGTCGTCTCTCCCGTCTTAAGGTTCTTTACCTTTATGCCCGTTACCCTAGAGTCCCCGAGCACCTCGTCTATAGCAGAATCCCATATAACCTTGATTTTGGGGTTTGAGAGTGCGCGCTCCTGCATTATCTTGCTCGCCCTGAAGGCGTCGCGCCTGTGGATTATTGTTACACTGTTGGTGAACTTTGTAAGGAATATAGAGTCCTCCATCGCAGTGTCGCCGCCCCCAACTACAACTACATTCTTATTCTTGAAGAACGGCGCGTCGCATGTGGCGCAGCTGCTCACGCCCTTGCCCACGAACCTCTGCTCCGACGGTATGCCGAGCCATCTCGCCGAGGCACCAGTCGCTATTATCACGCTCTTGGCTTGGTATTCTGTCGAAGACGTCTTGACTTTGAAAGGTCTAGAGTTGAAATCTACAGATACTACATCCTCTGCAACGAACCTGGAGCCGAATTTCTCCGCCTGCTTCCTCATCAGGTCGACAAGCTCCGAGCCGTACACTCCATCAGGGAATGCGGGAAAGTTCTCGACAGTTGTAGTGAGCAGGAGCTGCCCACCAGCATTGACCCCCGTTATCACAAGAGGCTTGAAATCCTCCCTTGCGGTGTACAGCGCGGCAGTGAGGCCCGCAGGTCCTGAGCCTATTATTATTAAGTCTTCTACCATCTCAATCACTCAAAAGCAGATATGGTTAAAATATACACCTCAAGATATTTAAATATTCGATGGGATTATGTTGTGGTGACCTTCACGATTAGTGCCAATGGCTATTCTATATCCCTTGATTCAAGAGAGCACAGTGCAGACATAGACTTCATATCGCATGCCCATACCGACCACATAGGCGCCGCGCGCTCTTCATCAAGCGTGCTTTCGAGCTACGAGACCTCCTACTTGATAGAGAAGACATACGGGATAAAGGTCAAGAGATGCGAGAAGGTTCCCGAGGGGGTGAAGCTCCTCGACGCGGGTCACATGCTTGGATCAAGCCAGCTGAGCGTCACGGACTACGATTCCGGCAACAAGACCATATACACGGGCGATTACCTACTACAGAGATCGCGTGTTGCTAGCCCGATAGCCATAGAAGAAGCAGATACCGTCATAATAGATTCTACATATCCAGATCCAAAGATAGAATTTGAAGATAGGAAAGAGGTAGAGCGCAGCATACAGCTATGGGTTAAGACAAAGCAGAAGTACGGCACTGTGCTTTTCGGCGCATATACTCTTGGCAAATCGCAGGAGCTGGTCGCGATACTGAATGATGCAGGGATAGAGCCTGCCCTGAGCAAGAAGCTTGCTGCGGCTACGGACGCATATAATGAGCTCGGTATGGGGCTCAGGTACCAGAGCATGTACTCAGATGCATGCGACTTACCCCAGACCAGCGACAACACTGTTGGCATAGTCGAAAACAACTCGCTTGAGAAGGTGGCCGCAATGCTGAACAGATTAGATGGGAGAAAGGTATACACGGCTGTAGCTACGGGCTTCGCTGCCATATTCAAGTTCAAAACGGACGTTCAATTCCCGCTGAGCGACCACGCGGATTTCCGCCAGTGCCTTATGTATGTAGAGCAATCGAATGCAAAACGCGTGCTTACCAGGGGCAGCGGTGCGAAAGCGCTTGCTGCAGCCCTTCGCCGCGAAGGATATGCTGCAGAGGTGTACTCATCGCCTATCGAATCGGTGCAGCGCTTCTAATGCTCGGGTTAACACTACTCAATACGCTCCTTTCACGATGAGGTTTTCATAGAGCTTGTCAAGCTTTCTTATCTTGCTGTTCTCTATCTCCTGCAGCGTCCGGAATGAGCCCTTTATTGCGCTGTGGTTATATTCGTTAAGCAGAATGTAATATATCGTGTTGAGCTTCGTTGAGATATTCAGGGCGTACATTATTACTGCACCTATATCATTCTCCTTTGGGCGTGCATTATCGCTTTCGAGCAGGTGCTCGAACAGGCTACCCTCGAGCTTGCTGCTGCTGACATCATGGCCCCTAGCTGAATCTGCTACATCCGCTTCTTTGAGCTCTTTCACTATCTGCTTCTCCTTTTCAGCCGCAGCGATCAGCCCTTCGACAATTTCCTTCACGTTGCTGTATGTCGATTTTTGCTGTATAGTTCTGTATTTGGCAATTGCATCATCCTGCAGAGCTTCTATCTTGGATAGCAGTATGTTCCTTACCTCTAGCGGATCCTTGTCAGACCTTATATGGTTGCTCTCTAAATCCCTCGTTTTCGTTGTCATCGCATCTCACCAGTTGAACTGGACTCAAAGTAATATTTAGCCTTTTGCATGCACTATGATAAGGTGCACCACTGCACGTGCCTGCCTGCGCCTTCAGACATACTGCTGCAGCTTCTTTTCAGCAAAGTCCCAATTTACTATGTTCCACCAATTGCCTACATAATCGGCGCGCTTGTTCTTGTACTGCAAGTAGTAAGCATGCTCAAACTCGTCCAGTATGAGTATTACTGGCATCTCAGCTAAGTGGTTCATGAAGTGGTTCTCCACAGTCATTATCTGCAGGTTGTCCGTCTCCTTGTCGTAATTAAGCACGGCCCATCCTGTGCCTGGGTTTGAATTCGCCGCCTCTGTGAACAGCTTCTTGAACTTATCAAAATTCCCGTACTGTTTGCTTATCTTGTCGCCAAGGACTCCACCCGGGCTGCCCCCTCCCTTGCCAGATGGTGCCATGTTGTCCCAGTATAAGGTATGCAGTTTATCGCCGCTTATGTTGAATGTCAGCAGGCGAATCAAGCCGTGTAGGTCATAGCTTGTAACATCCCCCTTTATTATGCCGTTGTACCTATCGAGCAGCGTATTCGCCGTATTCACATATCCCTTATGGTGGCCATTGTAGTGTACATCTACTATATCCTTGCTTATGTAAGGCTCAAGGCCATCAAGCTTATAAGGCAGTTGCGGCAGCGCATATTTTCTCAAACCCTGTATATCTATTGCCATTAATCTCACCAGAGCGTCTTTCTCGCTGCACGCTTTTATATATTACCAAAATACATTTTTATGGAAGTATAAAATTTGATAGTGCCCAAGGGAATTGGGCACCCTCGCATGCCCTTGCGTATCAGTGTTCCATGCACATGTCTGCAAAGACCTTTGCGTCAAGCAATATATCCGATAGCAGCGCGTACTCGTTGGGCTGGTGTGCGATATCAAATTTTTTGCTCCATACCACTGCAGGCATGCCTTTCTTCCTAAAGAAGGCTGCGCATGTGCCTCCTCCTATACCCACCATTCTGGGCTCGACACCGGCAATAGTCTTCACGCTTCTTGCAGTCAGCTTAGCTATCTCAGAATCGGCAGGCGTTGGCTCTGCTGCATCCTCTCTGTTGAATGCCTCTATGTCTATCTTTACATCAGAAAAGTCCTTCGATGCTGCAAGCGCTTTTAGGTCACCAAGAACTGAATCGATGCTGTATTCGGGCAGGACTCTGCAGTCTATGTAGCTGACATCCAGCCCCGGTATTATGTTCACGCTATCAGTATTCTTCTCGTGCTTGGTCATCTCGAATGTAGATGCATCGGGCTGGAATATCGGATTTCTGGAGGCGTACTTTTCATGAAGCAGGCGGTCCGCAGCGCCTATAAAAGCTATGGCTTTCCTGTATGCATTTACGCCCATTTCAGGGGTGCTCGCATGCACCTGCTTGCCATGCACGCTAACCTTTATCCAAAGTATGCCTTTCTCCGCTATCTCTATCTCGTCTCCTTTATCATTTCCGCCATCAGGCACAATGAACATGTCCTCTTTCTTGAATATGCCCTCTTCGAGCAGCTTCTCTATGCCGAATCTGCTTCCTAGCTCCTCATCAGCCACCAGGGCAAGCCCATAATTGTACCTCAGTTTGGCTTCGCTCTCTTTCAATGCTTTCAGGGCGTATATGCCTGATATGACATCCTGGCCGTCATCGTTTATTCCTCTCCCATAAAGCTTGTCGCCTTCGACGTGCAGCGTGAATGGGTCATGGGCCCATAGGCTTATATCTCCTTCTGATACGGTATCCATGTGCGATACTACCCAAAGCGTACGCTCGTTATCGCCTAATACAACTACTAGATTCGGCCTTATAACTCCCTTGTTGTCCTTGTAGTCGTACCTATCAACTTTGAAACCCATTCCAGAAAGCAAGCCGCTCAAGTAATCCGCACGTTTCGACTCGCCCTCCCCACCGCTTTCCGGGGATATTGCCTTTATGGATATCATAATCTTTGCTGTTTTGAGGATCTCATCCTTATAGCTGTCAATTGTCTCAAGCACATTTACCTGCACATTACCACCACAGGAATAGTATGCAGACAAGTATATAACAATTCTGTGCAATCACTTGCACCCATAAGGAAAAACAGGTGCTGCACTAGGGGATGGGCCTGGAGAGATTTGAACTCTCGACCTCTCGGTTATCAGCCGAGCGCTCCAACCAGGCTAAGCTACAAGCCCATAAGCAACAACGCATGCATAGATAGACCATTACTATTCTAAGTAAAGAATAAAAATAGTTTGCCTGACGAACTAACTAGCGGGATTATAAAAGGCGAGCGGGAAAACCCACGATTTCGATCGTGGGATGAAAGCGAGCCGAAATATATATCAACTTTGGCAGTGCAATAAACGCGATCGTTGTGAAAACTGCGTATAGATATCGTGCATATCCCTCAAAGGAGCAGGAAGAGATACTGGACAGGCAGATGCTTCTCTCAAAAGAGATCTATAACATGCTCATTGAAAAGTCGAAGGAATACTACAAAGAAACCGGCAAAACCCTAACAGAGTATAGGATGAACGTATGGCTTACTCAGATGAAAAAGGAAAAGCCGGAATTCGCAGAACTGCACTCGCAGGTTCTCCAAAATGTCTCGAAGAGGGTATCCGATGCCTATATGCATTTCTTCAGGAGGTGCAAGGAGAGGAAGCAGGGTAAGAAAGTAAAAGCGGGCTTTCCGCGATATAAGAAATTCGTATCCTCCCTGACATATCCGCAGATCAACGGCTTCAGGATAGAAAAGAAAAGGGTAGAGCTTTCAAAGATAGGGAGGATAAACTTCGTGAACCACAGGGAAATTGAAGGAAATATTAAAACACTGACCATAAAGAAAGCAAAATCAGGTGAATGGCACATCACCATCGCGGTTGAAAAGGAGGATAAACCATTCATTACAAACGGAAAGCCGAAGGTAGGGATGGACCTTGGCATAACGCAATACGCAGTCCTATCAGATGGTACTATACACAAAAACGCAAAAATAACAAAGCACCAAAGAAACCATGCAAGGGTTCTGCAGCAAAATGTATCAAGGAAGGAAAAGGGCTCTCATAACAGGAAGAAGGCAATAATCAGGTTTGCGAAATACTCCGAATACATTGCAAGAACAAGGCAGGACTGCCTTCATAAGCTTTCGCACGAATTGGTAAATTCATACTCATTTATTGCATATGAAGACCTTGATATACAAAACATGGTGAGGAACCATCATCTCGCAAGGTCGATAGAGGAATCCTCTTGGGGAAATTTCACCCAATTGCTGCAATACAAGGCTGAAAGCGCTGGTTGCGCAGTAATGGCTGTGGATCCCAAGTACACATCAATGACGTGCAATAGGTGCGGGCATGTGCAGAAGATATCCCTATCGCAGCGGACATTCATCTGCGAGGCATGCGGGTATA
>JBMFWP010000023.1:0-12424 GCA_049965155.1 Candidatus Micrarchaeia archaeon
CCCTATCGCAGCGGACATTCATCTGCGAGGCATGCGGGTATAGGAATAACAGGGATATAAACGCATCGCAAAACACACTAGATAAGGCCTTGGGCTCTATCAAACCTACCGAAGGGCATTCGGGAAGTCAAGCCTGTGGAGACGACGTAAGGCCTTCCGCAAGAAAGGCAGTTGCCGAGGAAGCAGGAACTATAAGGGTGGCATCATGACAATTGCTTATAACCACCCTGGAAGCCCACGGCTTCAGCCGTGGGAGGATGTCACCACACTGTACGCCTTTATCATTAGGGCCTTGAAGTGCTCATCAAACATTATCGTGTTGGCGTCAACATAGAACTTCTCCAACAAGCTGTTGAAATCTTTGTAGTCCTTGCCTGGTTTGTGCAGCATAAACTTTATCCTATTGAGGTTGGCATCAACCATGTCATAATTGGTAAAGCTGAAATGCGCGCCCATCTTTTTCATGAATCCAATCTGCTCAGAAAGCTTGTTGCTCTTGTAAACGTTGTCATAATCGAGTATTGCTGTGTACTTTCCTGTGGAATTACTCATACCAGTCCTCAACGCTACAGAGGCAGATTGTATACCTGTGAATATAATTTTCATAGAAATATTGCGTTTATGTGATACTGTCAAGCGCCTTGCGAAATCATATATCCTGTCAAGAGTATCATCAACAGTATCGCTTGGGTAGCAAATAACTATTTCGATGCCGCCTCTAAAGTCTTCGGCAAGTATAGATGTCAAGGCATCTAGTATGTACCTTCCGGCCTGATGCGCGCGTATAATAACGCTGACTTCAGGTTCCTGGGTGGCGGCAAAGCGCAGCTCCATGTACCCTCTTCTGGCAGCAAGCCTTGCGGCTTCTTTTTCAAATTTGGACTTGTTCAAGTTGCTAAACTTAATTACAGTACGAATCACGCGTGTCACTATTCAACCGCAGTTGCTATCTCTTTGCTAAAAAGGCCCTCATTAAAATCAACTCCAAGGTATTTAGCAATGTACCTTGCGTCTTCAAGGGCGCTACCAACACAAGAGCTAGCACCTGGAGAGGGAGTTATATTGAATATTAATCCCTCGCGCTGTATTTTCGCCTCCCCTAGTGCGAGGAAGTGCTTTGTCTTATCTATTATCTGTGGTCTTATCCCTCCTGTGCTTTTATCCAGCCACAGGTCGCTGGACCTTATTGTGGGTATGATCTTCGAAGCCTCGTTTTTAAGGAAAAGTTCCTTGCCAATAACAGGAAGCCCATAGGACATGTTCCTCCTTATTATTCGCATTATATCTTTGTTCAGGAGTATGCGCTTCAGGCTTATTGCCGTCTGTAAGTCTATATCAAAGGACTTTATATAATCTGGCAGTGTACCAATGTGACCTTTCTCAAGAACTGGGGGTACAGTTACTGTCGGTCCAAACCTCGTAACATTTCTGTTGTTTATGTCAGGATCCGCATGTATTGCTGCAAACGGTATATGGCCGTGCTGCACCCTGTAAACTTTGCCTTTCAGCAGGCGCTTTGAAAAGTAGAATCCCCCTCCTATTGATAATATAGAAAGGTTTTCGTCATATCCGAACATTTTTGCAAAATGCAGGCTGTAGCTTCCAGTTGCGAACACTACAAATTTGGAGCTTAGCTTCCTTCCATTTGCGTGCACTATATATCCATCGTTGGTCCTGTATGCTTTTTTGACCTCTACTCCTGTATCGACGCGCACGCCTTTATTGTATCTCCTGGCCTTTTCTATGAAGGTCTTTGCAAGCCTTCCAAAATCAACCATATAACCTTTGTCCGAAAGCAATGCTAGAATGCGCTCATTCCCACGCCTGCCTTCAGTCACTTTTGGCTCTATCCTGGCAATCTCCTCCCTTTCTATCCTCTTCAGACCTGGAAATATGTCAAGTATGCCAGAATTGTAAATCCTTTCAAGCGCTTCAACTTCCTCGTGGCCTACGCCAAGCACCATTTTCTGGCACTTACGTATTACTCCTCTAGATTCGCCCTTGTCAAGCACGTTCATTGTATAGCCAAGCAGATATTCGGCATATCTCTTTACCTTCCTGGACTTCTCAAGCGTATAGTTTGTCTCTATGTCTCCAAAATGCAGCGTCTGGCTGTTGCTTCTGCTGTTCGAGTTAAGTGACGCTATGCTTGGGTACTTCTCAAGCAATAACACTCTCTTTATCCTTGTATATCTTGAGAGCATATACAGCAGTGAAGTTCCTGTAACTCCCCCTCCGACTATTATAACATCAAAATTCTTCTCCATCTAATTACAAGTATAAAATTGAAAGAAAAGGATTTATTAGTTCTATGAGTTGCAATCCATGTGATGCCATGGAAGAAAAACCCAAAGAGGTCCATTACGGGTTGGAAGGCGTGTACTTCACCGATTCTAAGATAAGCAAGGTTGATGGGATAAATGGCAGGCTTTACTATCGCGGGTATGCAATAGAGGACATAGCAAAGTACTCTTCATTCGAAGAGACCTGCTACCTCCTGCTTTATGGCAGGTTGCCAAAGAAGGAAGAGCTTAAGGAGTTCTCAACCGCAATGGCAAGGGAGCGAGACTTGCCTGATTTCATACTGGACATAATACGAAAGCTTTCTGGCAAGGAAAAGCAGATGCATGTATTGAGCGTCGCTCTCTCCGCGCTCTCAGCGTTCGATACCGAGACAGAAGACCAGAACCCTGAAGCCAACATGCGAAAAAGCATAAGGTTGATATCAAAGCTTTCGAGCATAGTCGCTGCTATAGGTAGCATCTCCTTGGGCAATGGCTATACAAAGCCCAGCAGCGATCTTAGCCACGCAGAAAATTTCCTCTACATGCTCACTGGTAAGAAGCCAGATGCAAGCAAGTCTAAGATGCTAGACAAGATGTTAATGCTACACGCAGAGCACAGCTCAAACGCCTCTACATTTGCATGCCTTGTGTCTGCCTCTACGCTTTCTGATATCTACTTATCAGTAGTTGCTGGAATATCTGCACTAAAAGGGCCGCTCCACGGCGGCGCAGACGAGAACGCCCTTGCAATGCTTCATGAAATAGGCAACCCAGACAATACCGAGGAATACATAGAGCAGGCACTTGCAGGCAAGAAGAAAATAATGGGGTTTGGCCATAGGGTCTACAAGACATATGACCCTCGGGCTAGGATAATAAAGGAGAGCCTGATGGAGATAATGAACAGCTCTGATGAGGATGTGAAGAATGTCACTGCAATAGCACTGAGGGCAGAGAAGCTGATGATAGACAAGCTCGGCAAGACACATGGCATATGGCCAAATGTGGACTTCTTCAGCGGGCCAGTATATGAATACCTTGGCATACCCTCCGGCATTTTCACGCCTCTGTTTGCTGCCAGCAGGATTCCCGGGTGGTGTGCGCACATAATGGAGTATTGGCAGAATAACAAGCTGCTCAGGCCCTTGGAGAACTACACTGGGGAGGTAGGGCTCAAGTTTGTAAAGATAGAAGATAGATGATGCGCTGTGAGATACTACCTTAAATGTACGAAATGCGGCAGAACATTTGAAAGCGATTACAGGACACAGGTATGCGACAGGTGCTCCGGCATACTTGAAGTCATATATGCAAGAAAGCCAGCATTGGGCAGGAATAAACTCTCATCATTCTGGGACTTCATGCCGGTGCTTCCTTCCGGCAATTACCGCAGATATGAAGTTGGCTTGACAAAAATAATAAAGAGCACCGACCTTCCCAATACATACATGAAGCTCGAGATAGGCAACCCTACGCACTCGTTCAAGGATCGCGGCTCTGTAATAGAAGTAGGCAAGGCCTATGATTATGGTTACAAGGAGATTGTTTGCGCATCCACTGGCAATATGGCTTATTCTGTTGCGTATTATGCAAAGCTCTACGGCATGAAAGCGAAGATATTCATAAGCAACAATGCGAGCAAGGACAAGGTCCGAGATATACGCGACACGCACGATGCCGATGTTACTCGGGTTGACGGTGACTTTACAAAAGCCCAGCACCTTGCCGAGGCGTATGCAAAGCGCAACGGTGCCTTTCTTGCTGGCGACTATTGTTATAGGAAAGAAGGCCAGAAGACAATAGCCTACGAGATAATCCTGTCAGGTATTTCAATCAATTCAATGGTAGTGCCTGTAGGGAACGCTACGCTCCTAAGTGGTACGTTCAAGGCGATCGAAGAGATCAAAGCTTCGAGGGGATCAGGCATGCCAACAGTAATAGGGGTCGAGGCAAAGGAATGCAGCCCTCTATACAAGGCATTCAAGGGCAAAGAGGTCATCAAATATGAAGCACCCCGCACAAAAGCCGATGCAATAGCCGTGGGCTACCCTACCTTCGGTGACCAATCGCTTACATATATGCAAAAGTATGGCGGAGCGATAGGGGTAGTAAGCGAATCTGAAATGGCGAACGAGCAGCATTCATTTACAGAGAGGTATGGATTGATTGCAGAGCTCGCAGCTGTTGCTCCATTGGCGTATATACGCCATGGCAAAGGCATGACTAAAGGCACAAAGGTGGCAGTGATAACTGGGGCAAACGTATGAGGCCTCATAAAGGCTTGTTCAATGAGAATAATAATTCGCGTAATACCAAATTCAAAGTCTAATAAGATAGAGCGCTTAGAAGATGACACATATAAAATAAGGGTCACAGCAAAGCCAGAGCGCGGCAAGGCCAACGAAGCAGTCATATCACTGCTATCCGCATACTTCAATGTGAAGAGGAATGAGATATCAATAATATCGGGTGCATCAAGCAGAGACAAGGTTGTTGAGATTGGATAGTGCAGGCATGTTTAGAAGCAACTATTCAGATCATATCCTCTGGTGTTATTATTCCAACTACCTTCGACCCTCTTACAACCAATACTGCGCTGCTCGACTTCAGAAGCTCCTTGACTGTGCTAACTGGCACATCTTCAGATATTGTTGGGAAAGGCGCTTTTGCTACGCTCCCTACGCTTATCCTACCCTCAATGCCCATAACATCCTTAGTTGTTATTGAGCCTATTATAGACTTCCCATCATAAACTGGAAATTGCGATATGCCTTCGCGCTTAGCAATAGAGGTCATCCGCCTTATTGTGTCGGCAGCCTTCAGAGCCACAACTTTCCTATGCATCACGCTGCCCGCTGTCTTTTCATTAGAATGCTCTAGTACTTCAAGCCTTTCAAGCAGCTTCTTGGCTATGTTGTAATTCGGTACCACACTCCCTTTCTCCACTTTGGCAAGAAGAGATTGGCTTATGCCCACATCTGAGGCCAGCTGCTGCTGGCTTATGCCGAGCGCCTTCCTCCTCGCCTTAAGCCCGCTCAAATCCGGCAGCATGAAAATCATATTTTGTAATTCGCTAATCATAGAACAGAACTCAAATATATAGCATTATGCTGCTGCTAATAGATAAGTCTCTTGTGGTGAATGTATGGAATTTGACAAGTCTAAATTTGAAGAATCATTTCAGTTATCGAGCGGCAAGGTCGTTTATTACTTCTCCTTGAAGAAGCTTAAAGACTTGGGTGTTTCGGATCCATCCGAAATGCCGTTTTCGGCAAGGATTCTACTTGAATCAATGCTGAGGAACTACGACGGCAAAGAAGTTACATACAACGACTTGGAATCAATGCTCAAGTGGGATCCGCAGAACCCTGAAGACAAGGACATACCATTCAAGGTGTCGAGGATACTGATGCAGGATTTCACAGGCGTGCCTGCAGTTGTCGACCTCGCAGCGCTAAGGGAATATTTCAAAGCCAGGGGCGATGATCCTATGAAGGTGAAGCCACTGCTTCCAGTGCATCTTGTAATAGACCACTCTGTGCAGGTCGATTCCTACATGTCAGACGAGGCGCTCGAGATAAACCAAAAGAGAGAGATGGAGAGGAACAAGGAGAGGTACTCGCTGCTCAAGTGGGCAGGAGAGGCGTTCAACGGATTTACAGTAATACCGCCTTCTGGCGGTATATGCCACCAGATAAACTTGGAACGCATAGCAACGTGTGTAACGCTTTCCGAATCAAATGGTAAAAATATTGCGTTCCCGGATACGCTTATAGGCACCGATTCGCACACTACGATGATAAACGGTCTCGGTGTAGTCGGCTTCGGCGTAGGTGGGATAGAGGCTGAGGCGGCTCTCCTAGACCAGCCTGTCAACCTTCCCGTGCCAAAAATATTAGGGGTAAAGCTCACAGGCAAGCTGCAGGAGGGAGTCACAGCTACGGACCTTGCATTGATGCTCACAAGGAAGCTGAGAGAGAAAGGAGTGGTAGGGTATTTCGTCGAATTCTTCGGCCCTGCAGTGAAAACGCTCTCTCTACCAGACCGTGCTACAATATCAAACATGTGCCCAGAATATGGTGCCACAATATCAATATTCCCTGTGGATAACGAGACAATAAGCTACATGAAGAGCACCGGAAGGAGCGAAGAGCAGCTGGAGCTCGTAGAGAAATACTACCGTGCCCAGGGAATGTTTGATGCCGATTACTCCAATGTCAAATACACTGATGTAGTTGAGCTGGACATAAGCACAGTCAGCCCCAGCGTATCAGGCCCAAGCCAGCCAAAGGACGAGGTGCCCCTCCAGGAAATAGGCAAGAGCTTCAAGGACAGGTTCCTGAAGATTGATGCAACTGCAGAAAAGCCGAGCAAAGAAGACAAAGAGCGCTGGGCAGATGAAGCAGAGAACATTGCAAAAGGCCTGGATGTGCATACGCACAGGTCTCCCAAATCTATAGACATAACATATGATGACGGGAGCACCGAAAAGCTCTCAGATGGAGATGTAGTAATATCCGCTATAACAAGCTGCACCAACACTAGCAATCCTTTTGTCATGGTTGCAGCAGGACTGCTTGCTAAGAAAGCTGTAGAGCATGGATTAAAAGTTTCAAGGAAAGTGAAGACCAGCTTAGCCCCTGGGTCAAGAGTGGTCACAGATTACTTATCGAAAGCAGGGCTGCTAGAATACCTGAGCAAGCTGGGCTATTCTGTAGTGGGATATGGATGCACAACGTGCATAGGCAATAGTGGACCGCTTCCAGCACCTGTAGCGAAAGGCATAAAGGAAGGCAAAATAGCAACCGCAAGCGTGCTCTCAGGCAACAGGAATTTTGAGGCGAGAATACACCCAGATGTAAGCGCAAACTACTTGATGTCACCTCCGCTTGTAATAGCGTTCGGCATTGCCGGTACTGTGCTCAAGGACCTGACGAATGAGCCACTGGGCGTTGGCAGCTCTGGCAAGCCGGTGTTCCTTAGGGATATATGGCCTACAAACAATGAAGTTCTAGAAGTTGTTAAGAATGCAGTTTCAACCGATATGTTCACAGATGAATACTCTAGAATATTTGGCGTAAACAAGCATTGGGACTCTCTCGAATATCCTAAAGGAAATTCATACGTCTGGGACAGCAATAGCACTTACATACAGAAGCCGCCGTTCTTCGATTCGTTTGAGCCTTCAGCAAATCATGCAATAAGCCCAATAGAGGGAGCATACGTGCTGGGCGTTTTTGGCGATTCACTTTCAACAGACCATATAAGCCCTGCAGGAGCAATAGGGTCGGACAGCGTTGCCGGCAAATACTTGATGTCAAAGGGCGTCAGCATAAGCGACTTCAATACATTCGGCTCGAGAAGAGGCAACCATGAAGTGATGATGCGTGGCACATTTGCCAATGTCAAAATAAAGAACCTTATGCTAAATGGCAAAGTCGGAGGCTATACTATATTCGTGCCCGAAGGTACCGAGATGAGCATATACGAAGCGGCAATGAAGTACAAGCAGATGGGCAAGCCATTGGTTGTGATAGGGGGCATTGAATACGGTTCTGGAAGCTCGAGAGATTGGGCAGCAAAGGGCCCTATGCTGCTAGGCGTGAAGGCTGTGATAGCCAAAAGCTTTGAGCGCATACATAGGAGCAATCTTGTGGGGCTCGGAGTGCTTCCAGTGGAGTTCAAACCTGGCGAGGGCTACGAAGAGCTCTCAATAGACCCTACGAAGCCAATAAGTATAGAGATAAGCGACGACATAAGGCCAAAAGCAGATGTTGAAATACGCTACTACAGCAAGGCAGATGGCAAAGAGCACTCTACTAAAGGAAGAGTCAGGCTCGATTCAGAGCTTGAAATTGATTATTACAGGATAGGCGGAGTGCTGAACTATGTGCTTGATAAGATATCCAAGAAGCAATAGAAGTATTTCAACAAAAAGAGCAAAGCACTAACAGTAGTATTGGTTGCAGGGACAAATACGCAAGCAAAACACATTAGATGGGGCCTTGGGCTCTATCAGATCTACCGAAGGGCATTCGGGAAGCCAAGTCTGTAGAGACAATGTAAGGTCCTCCGCAAGAAAGGCAGTTGCCGAGGAAGCAGGAACTATGTGGGTGGCATCATGGCAATCGCTCATAACCACCCTGGAAGCCCACGGCTTCAGCCGTGGGAAGATGTCACAAATATGACTCATACAAGTAGATACGCTGGATACAAATCAGCCAGCCCCGCAAAAAAGGTATGCCTACAGATTGGCCAACTCACAGAAGACATACAATGAAGTAAAATACTCGATGCACTAGCCTGCCTGGATAGCCTCGCTTATGCTCTCTATCCTTTTCTTGTTGCCTACTCCCCACACCTTGGCTTTCTCTATGTCTACGCCATGCTTCTTCGCCAGCCTCTCTATAAACTTCATCATAGCGAAGCCTCCTAGATTCATAACTCCTGTGATTGCCATTCTCGTAGCCGGATTGCCTTTCGATTCTGCTCCTGCATCCCTTGATGCCATCTTTGCAAGGTGCCTGTAAGATGCATAATATACGGCAAACATGGATTCGGTAAGCATGGCGTCGCCTAGCTTCCTCGCCTTTATCCTGCCCAGTGGCACATTAAGCATTGGAGTTACTGTAAACTCAAAAGGCCTTCCATCTACATAAGAGTTGCTCAGCTTGTTTATTAGTGCTACTGTATCCCAATTATCCTCATCTGTCTCGCCCTCTTGTCCAACCTGCACAGTGAATGCCGGCCTCCAGTAGTTTTTTGTTTCGACCTGCACTCCTCTAAGCACTATCTCATGCCAGCTTCCATCGACTCCTATCTTCAGTGGCAGCGTCTTAGCGGGCATATGCCTTTTTGCCAGCTCTTCGCTTCCAGTCTCAAGTCCTGTCTGCACACCTATCCAATTCCTTGGTCCTGCTTTTGCCACCTTTGAAAGCTTCTCTATAAGCTCTGGGAATCCGGCAGGTATTGATATCCTGCCATGCGTTGGGTTGGTGCTTTTAACGCCTTTTACCCCCATTGCCATGTTGAATACATCCAGCAATGCGTCCTCATCAGGTGCGAAGAACTGCTTGTGCTTGTAACCGAAGAACTCATCAGAGTGCAGCCATGCCCTATCTCCGCCTCCTGCTATGTTTACTTCTATCTCCTTTTTTATCATGTCCAATGTGTAATACCTTAGCGGGCGAAGAGTTACCTCGCAGAAGTCGCAGCCTACGCCGCAGCCCCTCATTATCTCGACCATCGATTTTATTGTAGGCCTGACTATAGTGGGTATCTGCTCCAGCTTCGGGTACGCGCCGTATGAAGTCCTTGCTATAAACTTATCGTCGTTGACAGTAGTCATATGGAAGCTCTCGTCAAAGGTAGTATAGCCTATTTTGAACATTCCTCTATCAACAGTGCCCTGCACTATCTGGTCGAAAAGCTCATTTATCACATCCTCTGTTTCTCCCTGCACTGCGTAATCTATCCCCTGCTTTTCGAAATCCTCTCTGAGCACTGTAAACTCCCATACTCCTGGCCCCCCAACAACAAGCTTCGCCTTCTTGCCTTTCCTCAAGGTGTTGATTTTGGTTATCAGGTCTTCCCATTCTGCTCTTACCCAAGCATAGAAATCGCCTCCAAAAAGCGCTGCATACGACATCGTCAGCGGTCCTATACCAAACGGATCCATCGTAGATACGCCTATTATCTCGGTATTGTTGTCTATGAACCTGTGGGCGTTATTGATATCAGTAACGGCAATCTCCCCCCCTGGGTGTTTCTGAAGCAGCGCCGCCTCTAGCTTTCTCACAGAGTATGGCGCTTGCAGCAGTTGGCCATCAGGATATGTCCCCGGAGGATTGCCCCTAAGGAACTTGTAGATAGTAGTAGGTACTGCCGCCTTGGGCGCACTTGGCAGGAAGTCCAACAATGGGAAATTCCTAAAAGTATATATCAGAGATGAGTCCGCAACCAATACATATTTTACCATATGATTACCTAAACTGCTCGTTCTCTATAAGAGAGGCGACATTTTAATTACATTTTTACTGCAGAATAATTTAAAAAATCTAATATATACGGCTATGTAGACACATAAAAATCGTACATACCTATAGCCTCTACAGGCATATAGACTGTATATTATGACTTAACCGGAAAAGTATAAAAATGTTGGCGTGCAATATAGTAACGCCAAACGGTAATAGGAGCAGTGAAACGCCCGATCCCATTCCGAACTCGGAAGCTAAGCCTGCTCACGACATGTGTGTACTGCCATGGCGGCGGGAAATCATGTTGCTGTTTGGCACTTCTATTTATTCTCTTCTATCCCTTCTATGGATATCCTCATGCCTGCAGCTATGCCCTTTTCTGTAATATAGCCTGAAGGCAATTCTATGACATACCTTGCTGGCTCGCTGGGCTTGTAGGTCTTGCATCTCACTATATTTCCGCACCTCTTTGCAAAGGCAAGCATATCTACTATTTGCATATTGCTGCCCACCCATAATACATCTATGGGAAAGCGCATGTTGTGCATCCAGATCCCGTACTTTTCCTCCCTGTGGAAATCAAAGAGCATGCAGTGGTCTTTTTCTAACCCGTCCCTATACATCAGGCCTATCATCCGCTTCACGAAGGTATCAGACAATTCCGCCTTCAGCGCATAGCTGCCGATGCGCACCACTACCTCTCTGTAGACCTGCCTTCTCTGCAGGAAGTGCATCAGCCCCATGCTCAACCCTGTGTTATAGATATGCTCTGCTCGCGCATGAACTGCTGCAGGTAGAACTTGCTGCCAGTGCCTTTTCCTGTAAGCCCGCTGCCTTTCCACCCTACGAATGTGTGCAGACCCACTATTGCGCCGGTAGTTGCGCTCACAGCCCTGTTTATATATACTACCCCCGCCTCTATGCCTTCTGAAAACTCCTTAATCTCCTTCCTGTTCTTGGAGTACAAGCCTGCTGTGAGCCCGTAATCGACATCGTTTGCCATAGCTATTGCATCTGCGAAATTCTTGTATCCAATTACAATCAGTATGGGCACGAAGAGCTCCTTATGCACGAGCTCATGTTCATGTCTCAGCTCTGCTATCGCAGGCTCAACATAAAACCCTTTCATACCGGTGTTAACAGTGCCGCCGCCGTAGAGCAGCCTTCCTGACTCTTTTATCTTGTCTATTGACTCTACATACCTCTTGTAAGCGCTCTCGCTTATCAGCGGCCCTATATAAACATCCTTGCTTATTGGGTCTCCTATCTTCAGCGCCCTCGTTTTCTCTATCAGCTTGCTTATAAACTCCTCCTTTATTGATTCGTGCACATACACTCTCGAAAGTGCGCTGCACTTCTGACCGGCGAACCCGAAAGCTGCGCCCAGTACCCCTGATACTGCATCGTCAAGGTTGGCTGCTTTAGATACTATGGCAGGGTTCTTGCCTCCCATCTCCACTATGAAAGCCTTCTGATTTCCTGTGCCGTATGTTTTTGTAAGCATGTTCAATCCGGTGCTCCTCGAGCCCGTGAAAACAATCCCCGATACTCCTGTATTCACTACTAATTCATCCCCTACCTCGGATCCAGGGCCGGTAATGTAGTTGAATACCCCATCCGGCAGGCCCGCCTCCTTAAAAAGCTGGTATATCTTTAGGCCCGTAAGCATGGTCATGTTATCTGAAGAGGAGGGCTTGAACACTACAGTATTGCCCGTTATCATAGCACCCGCACTCATGCCTATTGATATTGATATCGGGAAATTGAATGGCGCTATTACACCAAATACCCCGTATGGCTTCATCACTATGCTGACCCTCTCCGCATTTGAAGGTGCGCCCTGAAAGCCAGCAGCCACGCGCTGCTTGCTCTCTTCGAGGCTTGTCTTCCTTGCATAGCCCCTGTTTGCCTCCAACTCATTTGCATAATACCTGCAGAAGTCTATGCCTTCATCCACTTCGCCAATCGATTCGTAGCGGGATTTACCGTTTTCGAGGCTTAGTATTGCAGCGATATCAAACTTGTTAGTGGCCAAGACATCTGCAAACTTCCTGAATATGCCTGCACGTTCCCTGTAACCTACATCCCTCCATCTTAAGAACTCCTCCTTTGCGGCAGCTATAGCCATACGTGCATGCTCCCTTGTCCCTTTTTGGAAAT
>JBMFWP010000024.1:0-12074 GCA_049965155.1 Candidatus Micrarchaeia archaeon
GCCGTATAATGCAAATGGCATATATGTAAGTGAATAAAAGCCTTTTACTGCACCTCTCGATACTTCCTGCACAACCTCTTTTTTAGCCTTGAGGTAGGCTGATTCGTTGATATCCGGCCTAAGTAGCATCTCTCGAATTGCATCAATCCCTATTTGAATATTATCTATGTGCATCATCTCCTTATATAAGGTATATTCATACCTAGTGTTGGCTGCTAGATACCCGAGCTCTTTCTTCTTCCCTATGCCATCCAATACAACATGCTCAAGCAGGTGCGCCGATCCTCTGCTATACCCATTAGACTTTTCGTCAGAGGTACCAAAGTTTACCCTTGCAGCTATAGCTGCACCAGTGAATCCTTCAGCCTTGGCAGCATATATAGTCAGTCCATTCTCCAACGTGATAGAATCAATGTTTGAAGTTTTCTGCTTCTGCATATAGCACACCTATTAGTATTGCACCTTCTTAGATATTTATAGCATGTGCATGTTTGAGCTTTGCTCCTTTAGTCCATCTTGCTCCTTAAGTAGCGTTTCTGCTCCTAAAGGCGTTGCTTATAAATTGACTTCTGCTCATAAATTCTGAGGGTTGCTCATAAATCAAATTTGAATGTATTTTGAGTAATTCGAGCCTTTTATATAGTCTTCCATAAATTTCCAGTCTATCTTGCCATCTTTGAAGGGTAGCTTAATTATAGTGGCTCTTATTCTGTCCTGATTGAACTTTCTGCCATAGGAATACTTATACTGCTCCTAAAATATGCAAAATCAATAAAAGATATATTGTGGATAGCAAGAGCCCATATTTAAAGATTCAAGATCCGTTTTTCGAGAAAATCCTCGAAGATATTACTAAATTCATCAAATATAAAGATGGCACTCCAATATGAATATGATATGTGCGCCTAAAGTCTCAATGTTGCTCCAAAAGTGGTCAAATTCAAGGACTAAAGGAGCAAAGCTGCATGTTTGAGATACGCTTATGAAGGGCATGATATACAAGAATGCATAAGGTGACTTCTTGTTCGGAAGTGTTAAAAGCTTGAGATTGGATTATATAAAGGTGGTCGAATGGCGGTCGAATCTAAGACTAGGAGATATGCAGGCGCTACGGGCGCAACAATAGACATTGTGCTCATACTGTTCTTCTTCGCGCTGCCGATTTACCTGGTGGGGCTCCTAGAAGGCGCCGTAATAGGAGTATTGGTTCTCATAATATTGCTCGTATTTTCCATAAGGATAGTGAGCCAGTGGAACAGGATGGCTGTTCTCAAGTTCGGAAGGTATGTGGGAATGATAGGGCCAGGCATATACTTCATAATACCATTTATAGAGCACACACCAATAAACGTTGACCTTAGAGTGATAAGCACTACTTTCAGCGCCGAAAAGACGCTTACAAAGGACAATGTACCAGTTGATGTTGACGCAATACTTTTCTGGCAGGTCAAGGATCCCGAATCGGCAATACTCAACGTGCAGGACTATATGCAATCTGTCCAGCTAGCGTCACAAACGGCTCTCAGAGACATAATAGGCAAAAATGAGCTTTCTTCAATGCTTGCTGGCAGGGACATAATCGGCGAGGATATAAGGAAGCTTATACAGGCGAGGATAGAGGACTGGGGCATAACAGCGATATCTGTGGAGATAAGGGACGTGACGATACCCGCAGACCTGCAGAACGCCATGGCTCGTGTTGCAACATCTGACAGGGAGAAGCAGGCGAGAGTTATACTTGCTGAATCAGAATCGCTAGCTGCTGACAAGATGCTAGAGGCTGCCGAGAAGTATAGGAAGGATCTGTATGCGATGCAGCTAAGGTCGCTGAACATGATGTATGAAATCAGCCTTAGCGGCAAGAACCTCATAGTGTTCGTTCCTACTGAGAACAAAGGATTCAGTATCCCTACTCCGTTCGGCGTGATGGGCCTAGAGCAATACGCAAAGGACCAGATAGCCGCAGCACAAGCATCGCCAAAAAAGCAGACTAAGGCTAAAAGTCAAAGCCAAGACCAGGAGGGCAGCAACGCGTCAGGCCAATAGCTCAGCGCCTGTATTCCCCTAGGATTTCTATTATAGCTGACTCCAATTCAAGCATTTCAGCTTTATTGCTTATGGCCACGCGTATATAGGGCCCCATAAGCCCGCTGAACTCTGATGCCGATGCACGGAACACGTATATGTGGCGCTTCTCAAGATTCCTATATACATAGTCGAGCTCATCCTCATCCTTGAATCTCAAGAGCGAGAATCGCGCATCCGAATCGAATGCCCATATGCCTGCATTGCGGGCAAACTCTTGGAAATCGTCACGGAGCGCTTTTGTCTCGCTTATCTTTCCTTTATAGTAGTCCATGCTTTTCAATGCAGCTATGCCAGCTGCGCGTGCAACCCTGTTTACGTTATACTCTTGCTTTGAAGCCGAGAATTTTGATATTACCTTTTTGTTTGATACCATGTATCCCAGCCTGAGGCCGGCTATGCTAAACGCCTTGGAGAACGTCCTCAGAACCACTAAGTTTGGGTACTTGTTTATTAGGCTTATGGCGCTCTTGCCGGCATACTCGAAATATGCCTCGTCGGCAACGACCATTGCCTTTGTATGCTGCACTATTTGCTCTATATCTTGCTTTGGCACATATGTACCAGTGGGGTTGTTTGGGCTGCATATCCATATGAGTGTTGCCCAATCCAAGTCTTTTTTGTTGTAATTGACCTTGTACTCTCCCTTGCTACTGAGGCACTCCTTCAGCCTGACATCAGAGTCAAGGCTCTTGCCGATATATTCATACTCACCGTATGTGGGTGCAGGTATCAGTATGCGCTTGCCGTAGTGCGTAGTGAGAAGCCCTATTGCTTCATCAGCCCCGTTTGTAGCAAGTATGTTATCCTGCTTAACGCCACAGTACCTCGTCAGTGCCCTATGCAACTCGTCATAACCCTCGTGCGGGTAGGTGTCAAGGAAAGGAATAGACTCTTCAATCGCACTTCTCACAGCCGGAGAGGGTTGATACCCGGCACCGGAGTAATCCATGCGCAGAGCTTTATGGTGCTTATTCATATCACGAATTCCTACAGGCCAAAGGCCTTAGTGTATTTTACAGAACAACAGTATAAAAATGTTGCTATGCCTTTGACTCTGCCTATAAAGATGGAGGCAGCTTCAGAATATATTTATATCTCGATGTGCGCTATACCTAGACTCTTATGTATGCAGGTGATGTATGTGCAGATAGGAATTGGTAGAGAAGTTGCAGTGCACAGCAACGATGCTGAAGTAGAGAACAGGATAAAGCATGCTATCAGAAACGTCAGTGAAAACCGGCTGGGCAATGCCCTAGTGACAGGCTACCGTGATCTTGAAGAAGGGCTCAGGAGAGCAAAGCATAGGGATGGCACCGAATTATCAATATCGTATTCAGGCAAGTCAATAGAGTTCACGCTTGAGTTGAAGGATTTTGATTATCTGCTGCTGAATAGGGTGGTGTACATGAATTCCAATGAGACTTATTCAATATTCACAGTTAGGGATATGCGAATGATAGAGGGGTTAGAGCATTATGTAGGTGTGTCTGGAGGGCTCACACAGGTGCTTACACATGTCTCCATACTGCAGGACAAGAACTACATCAACACAATCAGGCTGTGCGACCTGAAGCAAGAGCAGCTTGTCTATAACGCACTGGAACTGGTTAGGTATGACGCGTTGCCGTCATCGTTCAACCTGCTCTCCCATATAGATTTTATAAACAACTATAATGCGAACATGGAGAGAGGGGATTACAAGCGCATGAAGATTGCCAATGGGACGCGTTTCGAGCTCTCGCGGAAAGATTTCGCCGAATTCATAGATACGCTGGAATATGGCAGCAGGTCGTTCTTGTACAGTTCAAACGTGTACCAGCTTAGGCTGCCCGGATTCCAGGCAGCATATAATCCTGATGGATTGCTGGACAACTGCTGGAACAGGTGGGGAAAGGAGCAGGAGCACATTATCGATTCTTTCGCTACAAGCAGCAGATTTGCCAATGGAAGCGCCTTAATGGCTGCATCGCCCGACTCAACAAAATCACTGATCATGGAGAGGGATTCTGGAGAGCCCCGCCTTTATTCTTATTGCGCATCAGAAAAAGACCACAGCAATTGCGTGCATCCCAGCCTAAGGCGCTGAGCCGTTCATGTAACCTTGAGTATCAGAGTGCCAGTAGCCAGCTTTGGAAAACCGGTCTGTATATCAGTATAGTTTATCATCAGATAACCATGATATAGGCTTCCAATGTTTCCGGAAAATGGGGCTGTGCCTGAATAGCACTGCAATGTGAATGTTGTATTGCTAGCTATAGGCAGGGTAACATTTTCTGCCAACATGTCTTGGTATGTCGCATTTGTGTTGCAGCCTATGCCGGTTATGAGTATGGGTGAAGCCGTCGACTGCTCTACGTTTATGAACAGGCTGCCGCCCTGCGACAGCACAGCGCTTAGGCAGCTGAACTCGGCGGGCATTATGCATTGCGAGCTGACAAAAGTGCTCGGGCTGAATAGCCCCAGAGACCATATGGCCGCGACAACCACACCTAGTATGAGTATAGCCCAGCCATATGTCATGAGATACTCCATAGCTGACTGCGACCTGAATCTATGGCAACCCTTATTTCCTGCAAGCCAATTCGAACGCTTCAATTCCATCAGTATCACATCAATGCAGCGTTGCTACGAGCCCATCTATGATGCCGTTGACGCCAACCCCTCCTGTCGAACGTACCACTATCCTGTGGCTCAGGACAGGCTTTGCTAGATACTTTATATCGTCTATTGAAACCTCCTTTCTCCCTTCTATCAGCGCCTTTGCTTTTGCACAGCTCATAAAGCTTATGTCAGCCCTTGGGCTCGCGCCCATGACAACATGTATGTCGCTTCTCGTTGCCCTGACCATGTTGGTTATATAGTTAACGACATCGTCGCTCATTGTTATAGCTTTCGCCTGCTCTTGCATGTCCATTATGTCTTGTATGGTCATGGCCTTCTGCACGGCGCTCTTTTCATTCCTCTCCTTTATCCTAAGCACCTCCTTTTCTGCATCCTCTTCTGGGTATGTGACTGCTATCCTCATCAGGAACCTGTCGGCCAGAACCTTTGGCAGCGGTGTAGTGCCTTCCACGTTAAGCGGGTTCTGCGTAGCCAATGCTATGAAAGGCTTGTATAAAGGCAATGTTTGGTCGCTTATGGTGACCTGTTTTTCTTCCAGCGCTTCCAAAAGAGCCGTTGTGGTCTTTGGAGGTGCCCTGTTGAGCTCGTCTACGAGCAGTATGTTTGTGAATATAGGCCCTTTCTTAAGCTGCACATTATTGTCATCATCAAGGTATGTGTACCCTATTATGTCCCTTATCTCAAGGTCAGGCATTCCTTGTATCCTGTCAAAGCTCGCGCTTATCGCTTCAGCCATGGTTTTTGACATTGTAGTCTTTGCCACTCCAGGCACTCCTTCAAGCAATACGTGCCCGTTAGCCACTATGGCTATGAACATTTGCTTAAGTATCTCATCGTTGCCCGCAATATGCTTTTTTACCTCTGCCATGACCTTATCGTAAGCTTCTTTCGCATCTACCATCATCAAGCACCATAACCCTTTTATACTCTTGCCGGCAAATACCTAATAGCATAAAAGTAATAAATAACTAGATGTTAAAAGACATATTGTTGCCGTGATTACGATGATAGGAAAGGAAGGAAAGGACAAGAGCAGCGTTACGCTTACTAAGGCTTGGGGCATACTGGAAGGTAGGAGGAAGTCGCGCGAAGCGACATACGAGCAGCAGCTCGCGATAGAGCACGCAAGCAAGTTCAAGATAGATGAGGCGGCATTAGAAAAGCAGAGGAAGGCCTTAGAGGAGCTCGGCTTGCTGAAGCCAGACACAATAACAAAGCTGATAGACGTGCAGCCTGGCAACGAGATGCTCGTCAGGCAGGTAATATCGATGGAGAAAAAGGCATTCGAGCAGGAGGATGTCTCAAAGATATTGTCAGTTTTCAAAAAAGGCAAAAACTAGTGTTCGGATGCATACAAATAAGGGGGTGAAAGCATGCAAGAGTATAGCGAAGACAGGAAGGAGGAGTATTCATACGTACTCGACTTCATGTTCACCGGTAAGTCTTCTTCTACAAGGACGGAGCCGCTTGCGCAGCTGATAGGCGCCAGCTGGTTTACCCTGCTCGAGGCTACAACAAAGCCAGAAGCAACTCTCACCATAGGTGAAAAGGTCTATATAGGGCAAGGAGAGAGGGACAAGATATCTCTAATAAAGTCAAGGATAACCTACAACGAGCTTACGCAGACTGCCAAGAGCAACATGCCTGCCATAATAACCAAAATGGTAAAGGAGGATGAGAAGCGTTTCGTCAACGTTTTCAATACGGCCGGAGCGGTAAATATAAGGCAGCATTCGCTTGAGCTGCTTCCCGGGGTTGGGAAGAAGCACCTTAATGCAATATTAAAGGAGAGGTCAGCAAAGCCTTTTGAGAGCTTCGAAGACATAACCAACCGCATACCGCTTCTTCAGGATCCCATAAAGCTCATAGAAGAGAGGATAGTGGAGGAGCTGCAGGGAGAGCAGCGATTCTACCTTTTTGTGAAGCCGTATTTCCACAAACGGCAGTTCTGAGTGAGTGAATTGAAGGTTTCATACAATGGCTTCAGCGTATACTTGGAGTCTGTATCCATGCATGATGTTGAAGGCATCGCACTGCAGGCCAACGATAAGGATATTGCCACCAACATAGCCTTTATGGGTAGCTTTCCCTATCCATATACCCTCGAAAATGCAGTATCATTTGTGCAGAATGCCATAAATGCATCTGTTGTGGGAAAGGAGTTCCATTTTGCCATTAAGAGAGTAGAGGACTCCTCACTAGTAGGGGTGTGCGGGATAACCAACATTGATATGGTAAATATGAAGGCAGAGATAGGGTATTGGGTGGGCAAGAGATACTGGGGCAACGGATACGGCAAACAGGCAGCAAACCTTCTGCTCGAGATTGCTTTCGAGAGGCTCGGGCTCAACAGGGTCTATGCGGGAGCATTCGATTTCAACGAAAGGTCAATGCACATACTGCAAGATATAGGATTCACTAAGGAAGGGGTTCGACGCAAAAATTCAAGGATAGGAAGCGGCGTGAATGGAAGTTTTGCTGATGATGTCTTATTCGGCATACTCAAGAATGAGTACAAGCCGCTAGGCGCCAAGTTCGGCGATTGATACATCGCGCTATCTCTAGGATTCAGCCCACTATGTGGTATTTCCCATTGACGAAATCGTAGGCGAAATCCTTCATGTTTTCCAATGCGCTTTCCGCGATTAGCCTTGCTTTGCCTGACAGGCGCTCGTATTCTGCCTTGCTGTTGGCTGATATTTCTATCTGCACGTTCTTTGGATCATCTATCTTCCTGCCTATCTGTGAGACCATATAGACTGTGCATTCGCCTATGTCAGGCTGCTCCTTTATTATGTCAGCTGCTATCTGGTCAGCCACTACACTATATATCTTGCCCACATGGTTTATCGGATTCTTGCCGTATGCTGCCTCTAGGCTCATGTGTCTGAATGGGGTTATTATGCCGTTAACCCTATTTCCCCTTCCAACAGAGCCATCATCGCCGGCTTCACAGCTGAGCCCAGACTTTGTTATGTAAACACTGCCGTCTGCGCCCGAATCGCCGTTGTTTATCACTACGCTTACCTCCTTATTTGTTATTTTCTTAGAGAATGAGAGCACATCATTCCTTACCCTGTCCTTGTATTTCATGTATTCGTCGGTGCTGCCTACGAACTTTGATACGAATGCTATAGCAATTGTGAGCGTTATGCTGTTTTCCTCTCTAACCCCCATAACCTTTATGTCCTCGCCCACCATAGGCATAGCAGCCTTGTACTCCTTACTGTTTAGATACCTTTCGGTCTCAAGCGCAAGGCGCTCGGTATCGCTGAGAGGCGCGAAGCCTATCCCGAAGGAGGTATCGTTCGCAAGCGGCATTGAATCGCCTCTGCTGAAAACCCCGTTAAGGTCGCTCGAACCAGTATATACCTTAGAGACGAATTGGACTTCATTGTCAAGGTCAAGGAACCGCGTATTCTCCTTCAGGTATTCCTTTGCAGAATCCATGACAATCCTATCCACATCAATCCTGGACCCGTTGTGCTCCCTGGCTGCTCTTCCAGCTATTATCACTTCTATTGGCTTCATTATCTCGCCGCCGCCAAACCGGACTTTTGCCTCGCCCCCAACTATAAGCCCTTTATCGAGGTTATGGTGGAGCACAGCGCCAAAGCTGTCATTGTACTCCCTACCAAGTTTGATGCTTGCATTCTCCACTATTCCATCTATCAATGTATCTGGATGCCCCTTTCCTTTCCTCTCCACGTATTCCACTGGCTGGTCGTTTATAGTGTACTTGCCAGAGTAGTTCAGTCTTATGTTAGCCATTGTATCACTTTGCCACATTGGGCTATTATTCATATATGAATAATTAGCCATTAAAATTATTACATAATATGCGGCATAGCATTAAAAATAGCACACATTATAAACTTTATTGAAGTAAAATTATTGCTCTCCCTTCGCCCGCTTCTTTATCTCGATTATCTTGTTGAGCAGAGCCTTCTCCTCATCGTCAAGGAGGTCAGGGGCCTTGTAGAGCAGCAGCTTCTCATCACTGTCCCTTACCCGGGTATAAAGCACATCGTCGTCCTTTATCTGCCTGCCGAAGGTGGGCTCGTCCATCGACATGGCCATAGTGTCACCTTTCCTCGCAGAATCTACGGGGGCCTTGTCGTTCTGTATGCCTTTGACCCTGCCTATGACCTCTCCCTCGCTGTTCATGATCACATCGCCAGGCTTGACCCTTCCAGATACAACAGTCATGCCGAATATTGCGGGATGGGATACTCTGAAGCAGCTATCCCTGAGTATGTGGATTTCTGCCGGGAATATCACATCCTTCTCCATCTGCTCCTTCGATAGCTTCTCAATTTCCCCTACATAAGCCTTGTAATCGTCGATTATTTTGTAGATTATGTTGCCTTCTATTACCTTTATGCCGCTGTACCTGGCAGTATCGGCAGCCTCGCTCTCGACATTGACGTTAAAGGCTATAACGGCTGCGCCTTTTGGATCTGTCGCGTGCATAGAGAAAGCGTCAAGCACATCCCTCTTCGTCACCTCTCCGAGGCCTTTCTTGCTTATCGAGAACCCCTCGGACTTGAGCAGCCGGGTAAGGGCTTCTATGCTGCCTATAGAGTCAGCCTTGAGCACTACTCCCTTGTCATCTGCTGCAAAGACATCGCCTATCTCGGCCCGTATCTGCTCCGTATAGTTGTTGTCTACTACTTGTATTATTGGTGAGCCAGGAAGTGCTTCGTCAAGGCCATTGCCGCTTATCTTCACCCCACTTGCGGCGTATACGCTGTCGACCTGCTTGAACTTGCTTGCCGATTCACGCATCTCGTGCAGGGGTTTGGGCTTGAGGAGTGCCTTTATCTTGGCCGTTGCAACCGAATCAGGGGTTGCAAACGCTATTGTATCATTGACATGCAGCATGCCGTCATATAATATTACGTCTATAGTCATGCCGAGGCCTGTTATCTCCTTCCTCTCTAGTATGCTCCCCTTCCCTGGGCCATTAACTTCTATTGACAGCTTCATTTCAAGGAACTTTTGGGAAAGGCCAGTGACAAGCATGAGCAGCTCGGCTATGCCCTCACCTGTCTTGGCGCTCAGCGGCACTATGGCAAGTTCGGTCTTGAAGTCGGTTATGCGGTCGAACCTTTCGCTAGAGAAGCCCAGCTCACCCAACTTGCCCATAAGCTCATACATCCTTTTGTCGAGCTCATTAGTAATATAGCTGTTCTGCTGCTTCAGCGACTCCATTATGCTGCTCGTCTTTATGCTGTTCCAGCCCGTTATTAGGTCAACTTTATTGGCAGCAACTATGAAAGGAGTCTTGTACTCGCGGAGTATGTTTATCGCTTCTATTGTCTGCGGCTCGAAGCCCTTTGTTATATCAACAACTAGTATGGCAAGGTCAGATACACTCCCACCCCTCTTCCTAAGGTTTGTGAAAGCCTCGTGCCCCGGAGTATCTATGAAAAGAAGCCCAGGTATTGTTATCTTTGAGCCGGAAGCTTTGAGCATAGGGCCGCATATCTTTTCTACAATGCTTATTGGCACCTCGCTAGCACCTATATGCTGTGTTATGCCTCCTGCCTCTTTGGCAGCTATGGTGCTGTTCCTTATCCTGTCTAGCAGCGTAGTCTTTCCGTGGTCTACATGACCCATTACGCATATTATAGGTTGCCTTATCATGATTCACACCAGTAGGCTGCAAAAGCTGAATAAGTTATGGTGCAATAATGCAATGATATTTTGCTCAGGCAAGTAATATATGTATTCCTATGGCAGTGTATGATTGTGATGCAGTATATTTGCAATAAAAGCTAGTATGAAGGATTCTTCTCTTCAAAACCCGCATTTTTGTTTATATAGAGGGCCAGCACGAAAAGCAGCGATGAGAGCCTGTTGAGGTACCTCATTATCTCGCTGTCTATTCTGAAGCCCTTGTTCTTTGCTTGCACCACGGACCTTTCCGCCCTGCGCGTTATTGCCCTTGAATTGTGAAGGAACTCAGCACCCTCTATGCCCCTTGGGAGCACAAAGCCTTTTAGTTCCGGCACCTTTTTGCTGAATGCCTCTATCTTTTCTTCGAGGAATTTCACGTCGTCTTTTGTTATGCCGCGCTTAGGCTTGAAAGTGTTGTTGATATAGGATATCATCTGTGCGCCTATTATGAATAGGTGGTTCTGTATAACGTCAAGAGTTTCCTGGACCTCCTTGTCCTTTATGTGCATGAGTGCAAGACCTAGGCTTGAATTCAGCTCGTCTACATCGCCTATTGCGTACATGAGCTCGCTGTTCTTGCTGAGCTTGGTTTTTCCTATAAAAGTATCACCGTTGTCACCGAGGCCGGTGTAGAACTTTGTCATATTCATAGTTAAGTATATTAATATTTAAGAATAATGGATAAGTGCCAATTTTCAAGCGCTTTGCCATGGGCTCGTAGTCGAATGGTAAGACGTCTCCCTCACACGGAGAAGATCAGGAGTTCGATTCTCCTCGGGCCCATCTACATCTACGCTTCTATATGTGCCCATTTAAGGTCTTGAGCATATCTGCACTTACCTCCTTTATTGCCCTGCTTGCGTCTATTATGAAACAATTATCACTTCCCTTCGCAAGCTCCAGGTATGCGCTTCTTGCCCTTCCGAGGAATTCCTGCTCCTCAAATATCGAGGGCTCCTTTTTGAGCACCTTGAGCCTATTGTACGCCTTGCCCTCATCTATGTCAAGCACAAATGTGATTGTAGGCTCTGGAATGCCATAGCATATGCCTTCAAGGCGCTTCCTGTCTATCCCTGAAGCCATGCCGTATGCAATCGTAGAAAGGTAATACCTGTCAGTTATTACATGATAGCCTTCATTCAGCTTTGGCACTATCGCTTTTGATATGTGCTCTTCGCGGTCAGCGGCAAAAAGCAGCTGCATCGCCATTGGCGAGAGGTCGTTTCTATGCAATAGCTGCCTTATCGAAGCTCCTATTATGCCATTGCTAGGCTCTTTTGTGAGGAATGCCTTGTTGCTCTTCCTTAACGAATCATAGAGAAGGCTCGCCTGAGTGCTCTTGCCAGACCCATCTATACCTTCTATAGCTATAAGCATATTATGAAAAGGAAAGAAAAAAAGAAAAGCCTAACGCATTAATGCGTTAGGGCCTATGCCGTGTTTCTGCACGAGCTTACGCATATCCCTGCGGCGGCGTTTGTACTGTATTCTTCTCGGTCTGCGTTGCACCTGTCGTGCCTGAGGCTGCGTCAGTGCTGCCAGGCGTCCTGAGCAGGCTTGCAATGTTGTTTGCCTGCGCCTGCGTAGGCATCTGCAGGGCCCTTCCTTTCAGCAGGTTGTACATGCGTTTTGCATGGTCCTCGCTTATCTTCTGCAACTCCTTCCTAAGCTTATCCAGTTCG
>JBMFWP010000025.1:0-11481 GCA_049965155.1 Candidatus Micrarchaeia archaeon
CTGTTACTGAGAAGATAGAAAACCCAGTGCTGGCATTCAATGCCTCGCCCAATAGCCTTGTTACTGGCACATTTCATATAGCAACCGGAAATTCTACAGGCACAAGCCTTTTCTACTTGCAGGCATATACATACGGTGCAAGCTTCAACTATTCCGTACCTGTGATAATTGTTTCGAAGCCAGCAATAGTTAATGCAGTAATAACCCCATCTACTACGCCTACATCAATAACCAGTGCTATAGAGGCACATATACTAGCATTTAAATATTACATAATTGCAATATTGGCTGTAGCTATTGCAATAGGCATAGCAGCATATGTGCGCTCAGCAAGGTCCAAGACAACATACAGCGCAGAAAGGGCGAAAAGGTTGATAGAGCTCAGGGAGCACATAAAAAGAGGTTACAGCAATGAAGCCGTATATGATAAGAATCGCCTCGCAGAAAGGAGGCGTGGGTAAGACTACTATTGCAGTCAACCTTGCTGCAGTGCTGGTGCAGAAAGGCTATGATGTGCTTCTTGTAGATGCAGATACGACAAACCCAGCGTGCGCTTTCCATCTGGGCATGGAAAAATCCAACTCTGGCTATTACGATATAATAAAGAAGAAGATGGATATCAAGGAAGCTATAAGCATACATGCCCCTAGCGGAATCCACGTGCTTAACGGGAGGATTGATGCTAGGCCTTTTGTGATAACATTTCAAGAAGCAAAGGCTCTTGTGAACAAACTCTCAAAGTCACCTTATGATTTCATAATTTTGGATACCCAGCCCGGGTTCTACGACCCAAAAATCGCTGAGCTTGCAGATGAGGTGCTTTTTATTACCAATCCTGACATGCCAAGCTGCATGAGCACTATAAAGCTCTCCATAGAGGCGAACAACAGGAGGGTTAAGCATGCGCTTCTAATAAACAGGGTGCAGGGAAAGAGATTTGAGCTAAATGATAGAGAGATAGCAGACATGTATGAGGGAAGGGTCATAGGCAAGCTTCCTGAAGACCCGCTCGTACAGGAAGGCATTGCTGCCCAGATACCAATTGCACTATCAAAAAAGAAATCTCCCTTTGTAAAGTCATTGGTAAAGCTAGCAGAAGAGTACACATTGAACAAGCCCATGAGAGAAAAAAGCAGCACTCCAAGGGCCAAATTTGGGCTCTTTAGAAGAAAAAAGTATTCATAAATCATCCTTTAGGAAAGGTATTTAAATGCATAACGCAAAATGTAATTGCTGAAGGTGACCATCTTGAAAATAAGACCATTTATAGCGCTGAGCTCCTGGCTAGCAGTTATGATAGCGATAATCGCTTTTGAAGTATATATGAATCCTGCATTTGCAGCCTCATCAAATTCAACAGTGACTGCAAATGTTGCAGTCGGAAATGTTATATATTTGGCAGTAACGCCGAATACAATATACTTCAACGGCTTGGCTCCAAATTCGATAACTACTACAAGCGCCAACGACGTTGTTACAGATTATGACAATGGCGGAAACCTTGCTGCAAATATACTTGTTTATGGCAGCAATCTTGTCAATTCTAGCTCAAATACAATACTGCTTGTAGGCAATACTATATGGAACGCTACGACTGGCAAATCTGCTACCTTATTGACAAACTCGTTTGTAAATACAGGCATAACAATACTACAGCCGAACATAATAAATTCAAACACATCAAACAAGATATACTTTGGAATAAACATACCTTCTGGAACGCCTCCTGGCAACTACATCCAGACCATATACTTTGAAAACGAGAACTTAACTTCCCCAGCAACATATAACTCTCCATCAACATCAAATTCTGTGCAGCTTGTCGCTAATGTTGCAGGCTATTGCTACATATCACTAGCTCCGAACTCTATAAGCTTCGGCAGTGTGGTAGCGTCATCTAATGTACCTACAAATGTGCTTGTCACGGATTCAGATAATGGCGGCAACGTTGCGGCAAATGTGCTTGTTGAAGGGGCAAATTGGTACCTTAATGGGAATATTATTTCGACAAGCTTCGGCGTAAGCAATACCTTGTGGGATGCATCTTCACAAACTACATATATTGGTACGGCCTTGTCTAACACGCTAATATCTACCCCAATAACAATACCTGCACCAACCATAAGCAATTCGGTAACTAGCAATCAGATATACTTTGGGCTTGCAGTACCTGGAGGAACCCCCGCAGGTTCTTATGAGCAGACGATAACTATAGAGAACAGCTGCTAAGTGTTGCGATGCATTTAAAATATGTTGCAATCTCTATTTTCTTGCTATTTAGCTTAGTCTCTCTATCATATGCGCAATTAGGCGAGCAGGCAGGGCAGCCTACAATGAACATAAGCGTGGGAAGTAGTGGCACATTCAATTATTCAATAATCAATTCAGGCGCCACGCCAATACCATTCAAGGTAATACCGCCAGTTCTCAACACAATACCTCATAATGCAACCCCTATTGTAGTAGTAACTCCATCCAATGGCACCCTTGCTCCAGGATCAACGCAAATCATCAGCATAAAAGTATCAATCCCAAGCAGCGATAAGGCGAATCTGAAATGGCAGGGCATAGTGCAGGTTGTTGAAGCCGCCCCTACCAAAATCCAATCCTCAGGAGAAGGAGCACTTATTACTGCAGGAGTTGCAAAAATACTGACAATATATTCAACGCCTCCAAAGCCGATACCTCTGATATACTACATAATAGCGATAGTTGTAGTTGCAATAGCAGTAGGCGTTGGAGCATCTGTGGTCATAATTAAACGTTCAAGAAAGGTGCATGCAAAGATGGCTTCTAGGGCAAGCGGCGCTGCAATAGCAGTAAAAAGGGCCAGAAGCACATCCTCCAAGAGGAAGCCTTCTGCAGCATCCAAGCGTGCAAGAAAGCCCGCTGCCAAGAAGGGCAAGGCTGGCAAGAAGAGCGCTTCTAAGTCAAAGCGCCCAGCAAGGGCACGTTCTAGTCCAGCAAGTGTGCCAAGAAAGCGCTCTGCACGTCCTAAGTAAATATAGCCTTCTTTTCCATTGCGCTAAACCCTTTGAATTTTGCAACCCACAGCTATGCATACAACTTTTTCTGGGGCTAAACTTTGCCTGCACGAGAAGCTGCGCAATGCATAAATATTACCATAAGCAAAGCCCTTTTCGTGGTGAAAAAATGCCAGGGCTCACGAAGTTTGTAGAGAGATATGATGACGATGAAAAAAGCATACTTTCTGCCTTTTTTAGCAATACTGATGGAAATGTATTCGTTCTGCAGAACCTGCCTGAAGTAACTAAAGCCGCACTTGTGGCCAGATACTCAAGGTCAGAGATGAGCATGCGCAGGCTTTTCCTAAAAGAGTTTGCAACAGACCCTGAAACTGGCAGCTACTATAGCGATATATACGATGCAATAGAAGCAGTAAAGAAGGCAGGCAGCTTTTCAATAGGCGGAAAAAGGGCAAACGCTTTCTTCAAGAGAGTATTTGCAGAATATGGAGACGATTCTGTAATAGACAATGCGGGTGCACATATAGCGATTGAGGGGGTAGACCAGCTTGAGGCGAAGTACATAGAAGATGGCAGGCTCGCAGGATATATAGAAAAATCGACCAGGTATGTTGACTTCACAGCTAAGTACAAGATAGACAATGAGGGATATATAATAGGCAAGAGCAAAGATGGGACTGGCAGCTATCCATATAAGGAATACGAGCTAGTAATGCAGTCACCATTATCTGGCGAATATACTCAAACCATGGACCTTCTGTTCGATTCTGTCAAGCGTCTGCGCTCTGATATAGAGGCATACCTTTACAAGTCAATGCCCATAGAGGAAGAGTTATTCTCAGTTAAGGTAAACGGAGTGCTGCAATCCGTCAAGTTCAGCACAATACAGGCTGGAGAGGTAGACGATGCCGAGAACGAGGAGAAGCGTGCCCGCTCTGCATATAAGAGCTCTATAAAGGCGAAGTCGCTTGACCTCGCAAGAGGCCTTCTCCCTGCATCGACCATGACTAACCTCGGCTGGTATGCGAGCTTCAGAAGCCTCGATCACTCACTAAAGAAGATGCTATCTCTTGATTACTCTCCTATAATCCAAACTGCAACTCAGTGCTATAACGAGCTAAGGAAGGACAATGAATACCTGATAAGCGGCGTCATGAGCCCGCACGGCTTGGAAGAGATCAAATTCATGCGCGAGCAGAGGCTTCTTATGGAAAAGCTTGGAAAAGAGATAGATGGGCTATATGCCAGCAAGGCAGATGCCAGCAAACTAAGCGAAGAGAACAAGGCAAGGATACTAAGGAGGTCGAATGACGCCGAAAGGGATGTCGAACTCGTAAGCTCTGGAGGCGACCAGAAAAACCTCTATACAATTGCTGCGGCAAGCGTATATCCTTATAGTTCGCTGCCTTTAAAGAAGATAATCTCTCTTCTAAGGTCTGATATGGGCAAATCCTCAGAAGTCAACGCAGAGGCGATAATAAGCGCCGCAGTGCAGGGAAGGGCAAACAGGAGGCATAAGCCCCCTCGGTCTTTTGAGAATGCCAATTACATAGAAGAATGGAGGGGCAACTTCGGAATATTCAGGGATTTGCAGAGGAACAGGTTCGCCCTGCAGGTCAGGAAGGATCTTGGAATAGATGAGGGATATACAATACCCACTGAGATATACAAGATAGGTGCAGGAAGCTTCTACAAGGACAAGCTGGAAGCAGCGGCAAGCCTTTACAGGGATATGAAGGCCAAGCTTCCACAGTTTGCCCAGTCTGTGGTGCCTTTTGCCTACAAGCTCAGGTGGTATGCTTCATTCGACCTGCGCGAGGCTGTCTGGATGCACGAGCTAAGGACATCACGCCAGGGCCATCCAGACTACAGGAAGTTGATGCAAGGATCTTTCTACGAGCTTTCATACGCCAATCCTAGCCTTATCCAAAGAAGCATGAAGTTCATAGACCTGAATAGCTACGGCTTAGAGAGGCTCGATGCAGAGAAGAGGAAGGAAGAGCGGATGTCAAGGCGATAAGCCAATATGTTCAAGTGATACAATGTTCATAGCTATAGATGGTATAGATGGAACAGGGAAGACCATCCAGGCTGCTAGGCTCGTGAAAAGGCTGAACGCTGAAGGCTTCAAAGCCGAGCTCACAAGGGAGCCAACTGACGGGCTTATAGGCTCAATCATACGGTCCATGCTATCACAATCCTCAACCGAAAGACCTTCGCTGCTGTCCCTGCAGCTGCTCTTCACTGCAGACAGGAATGAGCATGTGATTGCATGCAAAGCCAAGATAGAGAGCAAGGACGTAATACTCGTAAGCGACCGCTATTACTTCTCAACAGTTGCCTACGGCTCGGCATCTGGAATAAATGCAGAGTACTTGAAGTTAATAAACGGCATATTCCCCAAGCCAGACTTGTCGATAATATTCGAAGCCAACCCAGAAGTAGCAATTGGCAGGATCAACAAAAGGGGCGAAAAGGAGATATTTGAGCGTGTGGAATTTCTCAAAAAGGTGCAGGTTGCATACAGGGTGGAGTTCCCTGATGCTGTATTCATAGACACTACCAAACCCATTGAAGAAGTACATGAGGCGGTATATGCGGCAGTCAAGGGTTTACTGCGCCGCTAGCGGTGGCTTTTATGAGTTGCCCTATTCCTCGCGTTGTGTTTCATATACTTTGATATGAGGTATCTCTTGCTGAAACCCTGTTTCTCAAATCCCTTCCAGATATACTCAGGTATGGTTGATGGGTTGCTGCCATAAAGCGGATGCATATTGAGTATAATATTCCTAAAGCCTTCCCATGTTTTTATACCCTCAAACTCTTTTTTTAGTTCTGCGAGCTTTGCCCTCTCTGCCTTCACGCTGAAAGCGATTCTGTCAGATGGCAATCCAAACGGTGCCATCTCTATGGCATACTCTGGGAAGGCCTTCCTAAAAAGGTAAGCCGCGCGAGGCATATGGTTTCTGTTCGTGACTAGTATAATCTTCTTCACAGAGTGCATAGCTCTGACTATTGGCCTGCAATATAGTGCATTGCCTGCAGTATCAAGCGACTTCTCCTCCTTAAGTATTCTTGCTTTTGGTACTCCATTCTTGAGCAGCACAATTTCCATTCCTTCTGCCTCAGTAAGCTTGGGCCTTTTGTGCAGTTTGAAGCTCCAGCCGCCAGACAAGATGACCTTCAAACCGCGCCCTCTCTTGAAGAGCTCTGAGGCCTTTTCCGCACACCTCCTAGAATCTTCAGATAAAGTATAATGCTCACCATTATTGCCCAAAGCTATTATTATCGCATTGGATGCTCCTATCAAATCACTCCTTCATGCTGTTTACCAAGAATTCTCCGAATTCCTTTGTTCCGAGCGGCTCGACTCCAAGGAATCTTGCTATGTCTGCTGTTACTTTCTTTGATTTCATAGCCGTGCTGACTGCGTTTGCCACTTCATTTGCCGCTTCTTTCCATCCTAGGAATGTCAGCATGAGCTCTCCTGCTTTTATCATGCCCATTGGGTTTGCTACATTCTTGCCGGCATATTTAGGCGCTGTTCCGTGGGATGCCTCAAACATGCCTCCTTTATCGCCTATGTTAGCGCTTCCTAATACCCCTATGTCTCCTATAAGGGCCCCAGCTGCGTCAGATATATAATCCCCATTGAGGTTTGGCGCAAGTATTACATCATATGCGCTAGGCTTTGTCACTATCTGCTGAAACATATTGTCAGCAATCCTGTCATTTATCAGTATCTTGCCGCTAGGCATGCTGCCATTGTATTTTGTGTTAAGCTCATCCTCTGTAATTATCTTGTCCCTGAATTCAGTTATTGCCACATTATATGCCCAATCGCGGAATGCACCCTCTGTATACTTCATTATGTTACCCTTGTGCATTATCGTTACAGATTTCCTATTGTTATCAATGGCGTACTTTATTGCCATTCTTGTAACCCTCTCTGTCTTGCTCTTGCTTATGGGTTTTATTCCCACTCCTGCATCCATATCTACCTTTATCTTCATATTAGATTCTAGGAATGATTTCAACTTAGGAAGCTCTGGATCGTCATATTTCCATTCTATGCCTGTATATATGTCATCTGTGTTCTCCCTGAATATCACCATATCAACGTCCTGCGGCCTCTTTAGCGGGCTGTCCAGGCCTTCTATGTATTTTACAGGGCGTATGTTTGCATAGAGGTCAAGTAGCATGCGTATTGATACATTAAGTGATCTAAACCCTCCACCCACTGGTGTTGTTAGCGGGCCTTTGAACAGGACCTTGTAATCCTTAAGCGCCTCCTTCGCCGTGTCAGGAAGGCCTGAGCCACTCTCCTTCTCTGCTTTCTCGCCGAGCAGCAATTCAACCCATTCTATGTGCTTGCTGCCCTTGTATGCCTTTTCGACTGCGGCATCAACGACATTCTTCGCTACTGCTGTTATCTCCGGCCCTATTCCATCGCCATATGCGAAAAGAATCCTAGGGCTTTCAGGAACAGCCCACTTTCCGTTTTCAAAGGTTATATTTCCTTCCATATATAATCACTTGGTATATGGCATTTATGACCAGCTAAGGCTTTATACCATTGCCGAAATTTGTGTGTACGCGCGGTGAAAAAAAAGCTTTATCCACATAATAAATACGTTGGCTTCGTAATCTAGATATATACATGAGATTGATCAAATGGATAGGCAGGCGCTTCTTGGCAGCAAAAAATACATATACGTGTCGCTGCTCCTGGCAATGCTTATATTTTCTTCTGCACTTGTGCTGCACCTCTACTACCAGCAAGGCGTATACTGGGACTTCATAACACACTACCTGTACTCGAAGGCGCTTATAAGCAGCTACTTCTACAAGTCTCTGGCTAATGGGACCCTGCCGCTTGCAATACAGTACGAAAACCATTTCTACCTTGAGCCGTTCCGTGCGCCCCTAATGTCCATATTCATAGTTCCATTCTATCTGGCATTTGCGCAGAATGCGATACCATACTATTTGGTCTTCGAGGTCATTCTTCTGCTCCTTTCTGCAATATACCTTGCAAAAGGCATGAATGTAAACCCGCTCATCGTAGTGCCGATGATAATGGTACCATATACGATGATATACCTCACGGTGCTCAACGGCACTGAAATGCTTTCCTTGATACTTGCCATATTCGCCATAGGCCTTGCCGTTAGGGGTAAATGGCAGAGCGGTATATTGATAGCTCTCGCCGCGATGGCGAAGTACAGCTCATTGGTGTTTGTTCTACCTATCCTGTTCATGCCCAAGGGCACTAGGTGGAATACGCTTGCTGCTGGTTTCTTCACCACTATGCCATGGCTCGCTGCCAACTATTTCATATTCGGCAACCCGATGTTCAGCTATATAGAAGCAATACAGCAGGTATTTGTAGCGCCCCCTCCGTCGCCCACCTCAATACATGCTGCGCTGATGATATCCATGTCTGAGGTATTCTACAGCCTTGTACCTTTCATGCTCATCGCAGTGCTGCTCGCCGTATCGGTTTACGCAAAGCACCGTAGGCTTCCGAAAAGCATCGATTACAGGTACAAGATAACTGCGGCATTCTGCGCTGTATCACTTTTGGCATGGTTCGCCTTCGCGGTGCACGGATCAATAGACACGCTGCCGCGCTGGGGCTACATAACATACGCAGGCATAGTGCCTCTGCTCGCCCTGCTCATATATGATTTGATTCACAAGGCAAGCAAGCTATACAAGAGCCGAATAGCAAAGAGCACGATAGTATATGGCTCCTATGCATACATCCTATTGGTATTCTTTGCCCTGACATTCCTGGCATACACGCAGATGGGCAGCCAGCCTTTTGCGCCGCTGATGGGCTCAAACAGCGAAGTGCTGCTTAGCGCGGTGCATCAAGTCCATCTGCTGGGGCTGACTAATTGCAGCTTCATATCAAATGCATGGCCATACCTGAGATTCTATGGTATAGACGCACACAACCCGTATTACTACAACTCGACTATGTACAGGTATCCAATAATAGCATTCTACTCTTTTGTAGGCACTGGCAACAGCGTAGCTGAGCTTAACATATCAAAAGCATACAACTACAGCGGATTTGAGATAATGATGCCCAAAAACAGGGCATGCTAACTTAGCGCTAGGCCTATCATCTGCCAATGCCTGCCCCTACCGCTTGCCCAACCTTATCATAGCCATCCCTCCTGAGAAGGTTTGCGAGCCCTTTATTGATGCTATTCGCAATGTTCGGCCCTTCAAATATCATCGCTGTATAAAGCTGCACAAGCGAAGCACCATTGAGTATCCTCATATATGCTTCTTCTGCAGAGTCTATTCCCCCTACAGAGATTATCATTATCCTGCCGTCCATCTCATTAGAGAGTATGCTCAGCGTTTTTCTGCTGTATCTCCTGAGTGCCACGCCGCTTATGCCTCCATCAAGCTTTGAATTGGAAACTAGGGTAAAGTCCCGCGTTGTATTTGTGGCTATTATGCCTCTTCCCCCTGCATCGGCAACTGCATGCCCTACCTCAATAACATGCTCTGGCGTGCTGTCTGGGGAAATCTTCACAAATATTGGCTTTTTCGTTACATGCCTAATCGCTCCAACGGCATCCGTCACAAATTCCGCATTCTCCAAATCCCTGAGCCCAGGCGTGTTTGGCGACGAGAGGTTCAGAGCTATATACGATGCGTATCCAGAAAGCCGCTTTGCAAGCTCTATGTAATCTCCTAAAGCCTCCTCTTTTGGGGTTGCCTTGTTCTTGCCGAGATTTATGCCGACTGGCATAGGGAAAGGCGTCTGCTTTTCCAAGTTCTTGCTAAACTGCTCCATTCCACAACCATTGAAACCCATCCTGTTCTGTACGCTCTTTTGGTCAGGGTACCTGAATAGTCTTGGCTTTTCATTGCCTCGCTGCGGCTTTAGGGTCACAGTGCCTACCTCCGAGAACCCAAAACCCATACCGTATGCAGGGCGTATCAGAACAGCATTCTTGTCGAATCCTGCAGCAAGCCCTACTGGATTATCGGCTTTCATCCCTAATGCGCTTGAATGAAGCGATTGATCTTCAAACCTTCTTTCTACCAGAGGGAAAAGCAGGCTTGGCAAGAACCTGCTAGCGTGCAGGTATGCCTCAGCTGCAGCATTTATCCTTTCAGAGTCTGTCTTGAAGAGCAATGGCCTGATTTTGTTATATAGATTTGTGCGTTCCATCACCAATCACACCCTCGACTTGCTCAGCACTACCTCGCGCATGTCCACGCCCTCCCTGTAGAGCAATCCCACTATGGTCTCAGCAAGCTTTGCCGCGTACTCGTTATGCGGCAGCACATCCCTGTATTTCAAAATCTCGTTTACAGTACGTTTCATGTAAGCATCCCTAATACCCAGGGCATACTTCACCGCATCGGTCCTGTTTATTACCGCCTTTAGCCCTTCTATGTCAGCATCGGTCTTCTGCCCTTTGCTCTTCGCATACACCCTATCTATAAAATTCCGTTCTTCATCTGTCGCATTCTTGTATGCATACGCCATTATCAGCGTGTATTTGCCCTCCTTCAGGTCGCCATCGCGCTCTTTGTCCTTCCTGAAATTGATCACATCTTCTATATCATCGTTTATCTGGAAGGCTATCCCCGCATAGGTGCCTACCCTCTTAATAAGCCTGAGCAGTGCATCATCCTTATCTGCCACTATCGCAGCCATCTGCATGGGTCCCCACGTGGAATAGGCGCATGTCTTGCCTTTTACAATATCATAATACAGGTCGAAGTCGGGCCTGCTTTCTGCACGCATAACCTCCTCTACTGCTGCGAAGCTGCGCACATTAAGCGTGAAGTCTATATCGAGGTACTGGCCGTATGCTGTAGCATCAGCTATCTCATCATACTTATCCTTAAGCCTGAGCCTCATTACCTTGTCATCAAGCAGCGCGATGTAATCTTCAAACATCTGCCTGTTCTTGTCATGCAGTATGGCTGCAAACAGTATCGCTTTCTCGTCGCCGTACTTGTAGTTTGTTGTCTCTATCCCTCTCCTTTTAACTGAATGGTCCTGTATGTCGTCATACTTCAATATCGCCTCTTCAGACATTTCTATTGTTGCCGCAAGGAGCATAAGGTCGCTGTTTAACGGTACCCCTAGAGCCCTGGCAGTTAGAAGAAAGAGCTTTGGCCTTGTAAAATGGCCCCCTCTGCCTATGTAATCAGTAAGGCCCTGGTAATACTCGCCCCTATTCTTGTACGGCAGATAGGATAGCATTATATCTGTTAGCTCGCTGTTGACGCGGTCAAGCCAGTTGTCCTCATTTGCCCAAGGGTAGGATTTCAGCATTCTAAACACAATCCCGCTTATGCCGTTCAAATATTAATACATACCTGATTACCAGAATGCTTAGCAGAAAGCCCACGATTTCAATCGTGGGATGAAAGCGAAACGCATAAATTTATTAATTGTAACTAAATATATATTATGGTAGTGAAGTAAATGAAGCTAACTCAGGTTGTA
>JBMFWP010000026.1:0-10349 GCA_049965155.1 Candidatus Micrarchaeia archaeon
GGATACATTGACTGGAGTAGGGTGTTCAGCTGCTCAAATGTCTTTATCACTTCATTGTGCACATTGCGCTCGGATGATTCCCACTTGCTTATGCTTGCAGTATACGCAAGATCTATCCTGTATATCATGTCTGCCAGTTCCTTCTTCTTCTCCATGTCTGTCTCCTTGTTGAACATGCCCACAAGGTGCTTCGTTGCGTGGTTGAAGTGGGTCTCTTCGTTCCTGTCTTCCTTCAAGATATCAGCCTTTGCGGATATCACTGACGTATACAGCTGCAGGGCGTGCTCCATCGTAAGCTTCTTGCTCTTTATCTCGGCTTCGTATTTCTTGTACTCCGACTCTACTATAGCCTTCTGCTTTGGGTTTACGGTTAGGTAATGGTCGAGCTCGTTCAGCCATACATTCATAGCGGACTTTGACTTCCAGCCGTAGTATGTGCCTTCGGTAGATTCGGTGGCATTCTTGCTAGAAGAGCTTGTAGAAGCCTGCTCCTTTGCTTCCGACTTTGAACTTTTCGGTGCAGCCCCTATCTTCTCCTTTATTTCGCGCGTATTGGAATTGTAATTTGATAGGTACTCCTTTATGGTATTCAGAGTTGGCTCAAGATCCTTCTTCAGCTTGTCGCTGCTTGCCTTCTCCCTCACGTTGCTATTGAGTTTTCCAAGCACTGATATGAGTAGGTAAGCCCTTCCGACATCTTGCAGTACTTCGGGATTGCTTGCTATATCATCTATTATCTCATTGATGCCGCTGACGCGTTTCTGCGATATGTCAGAAGAGGATTTTCTCCCTATATGTGGCCCGACTCTGCCCTTCAGCCTTTCCCATGCGGTTTGGGCGAACTCAGCTTCCATCTTCTTCCCCTGCTTCTCTGCCAGTTCCTGAGCCTCATTTACGGCTTTTAGGAAATTGTCAAAGTTTTCGGATAGAATGACTGCCTTGTTGAAACGATCGTTGTCCTTGAGGAATTTTACCGCTTCAGCTTCGGTTTTTATATTCTTCAGTTCATCCTTTAGGGTCTCTTCACCCAAGTTGATGCCATCATTTATAAGCTTATTCAGTGCTGCATTAGGGTTCTTAGCCAATGAACTTAGAACCTTTAATTCGCTGCTCTCCTTGCTTATTGACTCCCTTATACTGGTTATTTCCTTGAACAGGTCTAAATGCTTGTTTGCGTCTTCCTCCTCTGGCTTGGCCTTATCCAGTTCGTTGCGCGCAGCTTTCAATTCTGCGTTCTTCTTTTCATTCTCATCGAGGAGTTCAGAAATCGACTTATTCAGCTCAGCAAGATCCTTATTCAACTCGTCTCTCTGAGCTGCAGTTATGCTTGTATCCTCGCTTTGCTTCCGCTTTGAATCCTCCTCTTTCTGCTTATTGTCCAGATCGTTGGTCACGTCCTTAAACTCTTTAGTCTTCTCCTCCACTAATTCGCGCAATTTTTTGATATTTTCGAGCTTTGCATTGTACTCTTCAGTCTTCTTCTCTATCTCTTTGTAATCTGATATGCCTGCATCCTTCATCTTGTTTTCCAGGTCGTCCTTATGCTCTTTGATCTTCGCATTCTTATCGTCTACCTCTTTCTTCAAGTTGTCCTTTATTGTGCTTACTTCTAGCATGGAGGATACGGTTCCAACAAATGAATTTATGTTCTTATTAAGCTCCTTTGATATCTCTCCTCCCTTTGTCTCTTCAGCACGATTTTTTCCTGCGAATGCCATAATTACACCAATTTGTATTCCATTTATAGTAAATTTTATAATATTTAAAGGTTTATGTTATATTAAGGCAAGGTTTTTAAATATACTGATTGCCTCTACGAGATAAATCGAAAATTGGGGTTTGCGCACCACATTGCCGAATTCAATGATGCTTGGCTATGCTTGCATATCTGCATATTTTATCTAGCGGGCATGCTGCGCATTTAGGCTTGGACTTGGTGCAATAGTTCTTCCCTATCTCAACAAACTGGGCATGCATATCGTTGTATAGCTTTGCAGAGTGGCTTATGCGCTCGTGGAACATTGACTGAAGGTAGTCGTAATCCACGTCTTCCTGCATGCCGAATGCTCTGGACAGAATGCGCTTTGTGTATGCATCTATGACAAATATTGGCTTGCCTGCCGCATAAAGTATTATAGAATCGGCAGTCTCTCTGCCTATGCCGTTTATAGAGAGCAGTTCTTCCCTCAAAGCATCCTTTTTCTGGGACAGGAATCGCTCTAGGGTAGAGTGATTGCGCTTAATGTGCAGGCATAGCCCTTTGAGCCTTGCTGCCTTCTGCCTGTAATAGCCGCTGGGCCTGATGAGATTCTCGAGCTCTTCCGTTTTTATGGAACATATATCTTCGAGAGTTAGCTTTTTGGCAGATTTCAGCGCAGCTATGGCCTTGGCTACGTTGTTCCATGATGTCTGCTGCGTGAGCACTGCTCCCACAATTACTTCTAATTGCGTATCTCCAGGCCACCAATTAAGGAATCCGAAGCGCTCCTTCGAAAGGGAATAGAGGTGCATGAGTGCCTTAGGGCTTGGCGCATTGAGCAGGGCGCTCATACCTTTATCTCTCCTGCGTCTATCTTTGCTATTATGCTTTTTGGGTTTTCCCCGTCGCACGTAACGCCCATGCTCTTGCATGTACCGAGCACCTGCTTAACCTTGTCCGCCAGGCTGTTGCCGTATATAGAGGCGTCCTTGGCAGAGGCTATCTTCTTCACTTGCTCCAAGCTTATGTTGCCCACTATCTCGTCCTTCGCCTTGGCGCCAGTCTGTATGCCTAGCTCCTTGAGTATCAGAGCGCTAGTGGATGGCGAGCCTACTTCTATCCTATAGCTCTTTGTGGCAGTGTCAACGTAAACCTTTACTGGCACTTTTATGCCAGAGAATCCCTTCGTCTTCTCGTTTATCTCGCTTATGATCTGGTTTATGTTAACCCCAAGCGGGCCTAGGGCCGGACCAAGAGGTGGGCCTCCGCTCGCCTTGCCGCCTTCTACTAAGCCTTCTATTACAGTCTCTCCCATATTATCACTGCATAATTAAGCGTTACTCTCGCTCTTAGCCCTTTGTATTACCTTAGCCGTATTGAGCTTTGTTGTTATAGGTATGGGCACTACTACGTCCATGAGCTCCACGGTCATCTCGGCCTTTATCGGGTCTACCTTGAGCACCCTCGCCTTGTAGCCCTTGAATGGACCTGTGGAGAACTCCACTATGTCACCCTTCGCTGCCTCCTGCTCCTGCGTCTTGTTGGCCAGAAGCTTGTCTATATCCTCCTTTGAGAGGGGCTTTGGAAGAACGCCGTGTATATTGTGCTCCTTGGTTATGAAGCTCTTTACTGCCATTTCGTCCTCAGCCTCAAGTATTATGTATCCACGCATGCCGCCTATAACGAGTATGGCATATATGTTTGAGCCCTCTCCTTTAGAGAGCTTGTTCTGCAGCATGTTGGCAGCTATCCTCTCCTGCCCCGAGGTCACTTTTACAGCGAAGTACATCATTACCACTTGAAACATTACACAGTTTATAGCTTAATATTCTTAATCCTTTATATATTTGCTTACTGGAATAGTGCCTTTAAGCGCGGCAAATTCGTTGATTCCCATGTTGCATGCAAAAATCAGCAAAGAGCTAGCCGAGAACATCAAGAGCATACTGCTCATGACCGGCAGTCTTGACCATGCAAGAAAAATACAGCATAGGCGCAGCTATATCTATTTTCCAGTAGTTATTAAAGAGGAAAATACTAAAAAGCTTCTTATTGGCTCGGGCTGCGAGCTTGTGGACATTAGGGATGTTAAAAGCATGCATGCTGACATGTCAACCTTGCTTAGAGACGAGCTCGGCACGGATAAGACTGGCGTTAGGTATGATATATTAGGCAGCACCATCATACTCAACGCCCCGGATAATATGGTAAACGAGAGGATAGAGGAGATAGCAAAGGCACTGCGCAAGGCAAACCCGCACATAAAGACAGTGCTCGCAAGGGAAGGCGCAGTGAGCGGAGAGTACAGGACGCGCGCCTATAGGTACATAAGCGGCAGGAGGAGCTTCCAGGTGCTATACAGGGAGAACGGTTGCATATTCTCGTTTGACATACGCAAGACCTTCTTCTCTAGCAGGCTATCTTTCGAGAGGAACAGGATTGCAGATATGACCAAAGACGGCGAAAAGGTCGTTGTCATGTTCGCGGGCATAGGGCCCTTCGCAATAGAGATAGCCAAGCGTAGGCCGCATTCAGAAGTGATTGCGATAGAGCTTAACCCTTATGCATACAGGCAGATGCTGAAAAATATAGCGCTCAACAAAACAGATAATGTCAAGGCAGTCCTTGGGGACGTGAGGGACGTTTGCCCAAATTATGCGGGTTTCGCTGATAGGGTTGTCATGCCACTGCCCAAGATAAGCGCATTCTTCCTTGACCAGGCCCTGCAGGTAGCTAGGGATGGTAGCGTAGTGCATATATACAATTTCATTGAAAGGCAGGGAGGGCTTGAGAAGCTCATAGATTCAATAAAAAAGCATGGAGAGGCCAATTCATACAGGATAGAGGTACTCTCTTCTAGAGAGGTCAGGCCTTATTCTGCAAAGGAGATAGAGATTGCTCTGGATTACAAGATATTGCTTAAGTACTGAAAGCCTGCCTATTTCGCTTTGCCCTCAAGCTCGGCCTTTTCCTTTGCAAGGTCTAGAAGGCGCTTGTATGCCGGCGGATGTGTGGCAAAGGCGCCGTTTATAAGCCCCCACATATTTTTCTTAGAGTCCTTAGCCTGCTGCACAATCTTGTCTATGTCCAAGTCAGGAAGCAAGGCCTTTATTTCCTTCATATGGTTCTTTATGTCGCGTATGTCCTTGTCAGAATTGAAATAGTCCACTATGTAAAATGACCTTGCTACCGTTGAGTTCTTTGCAGCGTTTGCCGTGCCGACGTTGCTTGTCGTTATCTTTACGAGCGAGCTAGCTAGGTACTCCGGATGCTTTGTGTATGCAGCTGAATAGCTGTCTGCATAGGATTCCCTTGTGCGCGACAGAGACATCATGAACAGCTGCGCTACTATATACACTATGAATGCGAGAAGGCCAAAAAGCATCAGATACGATGCTGAATTGTTCCTGCTGTCCATGCCCCCGAACATGCTTGAGAAGAACATGCTCTGCGCTATCATATAAGCAAGCATGGGCACAAAGGCAACAACAGTCATCACAACCACATCGTTATGCTTCAGGTGCCCTATCTCATGAGCAAGAACTGCCCTAAGCTCATCTGCATTTAGCACTTGCAGTAATCCTTCGTGTACAACAAGGGTAGCGCTTTTCCTAGTCCTACCGAATACAAAGGCATTGGGCTCTTTGTAAGGCGCTATTGCTATTTTAGGCACTGGAACACCTGAATCATTTGAAAGCTTTTCAACAGTGGTGTGAAGGTTTGGGTATTCATCCTTGCCTATATATCGAAGCCTAGAAGCTACCTTCATTATCTCTGGAGAGACATACCACTGCAGTAGGAAGAATCCCGCAGCTACGGCAACTATAAGGTAGAGGCCAGCCCCGAAGTAGAGCATTATTGCATATATTATGGCAAAGCCTACCGCGAATATAAGTATCAGCGTTATGTACATCTTCGTCCTCAGTTCATTCACGGTTGTCAGTATATCGCCCTATAGAACTTGTCGCACAATGCATTTTGCCAGTATAGGTTATTAATATTTTCTTTGCAAAATAGTACTGATAGGATGGCGACCGGAATACAGTTATCCAAAGAGAGTAAGCCTTCGGGCTTGGACCTCCAAAAGTTCGTTCAAAATGCGACGTGGAGAGAGCTGCTTACGGAGCTTGTTGAAAGAAAGGAGCTGGATCCATGGGATATAGACATTGCAGCCGTAGTGGAAGGCTACATGGACGTCATAAAAGACATGAAGGTCCTCGACCTGAGGGTTCCGGCAAATATAGTTCTCGCAGCTGCCATACTTCTAAGGATGAAATCTGATACTCTCAGCATATTTGAAAGTTACCAGGATGATGGCTTCGTAGAAGAAAATGAAACAAAGGTGGCTCCGCAGCTGCCCCCGGACCAGTTGGCGGGGCTAGTTCCTAAGCTTAGGATGCAGCCGCGCAGGAGGATAACCCTGCAAGAACTTATGGATGCCCTTGATTCAGCGCTGAAGATTGAAATAGCAAAGGCATCCAACCGCCAATCAGGGGCCTATGCACCGCAGCAGATTGTGATAAAGACGGATGATATAGACGGCAAGATGGAAAACGTACTAAAGCTGCTATCTGCAAATGTTGATAGGAAAGGCTTTACAACATTTGGAAGCATATCAAAAGGCTTTGCAAGCGTTGAAAACATAATACTCGACCTCTTCATGCCTCTACTCTTCCTTGCCCAGAACGGGAAGGTGGTGCTAATGCAAGAGGAATTCTTCAAAGAGATATTCATAAAGCTAGAGGATGGCCGCGATGGAAAAGAGTGACCAAAGGGCAGAGTACAAGAAGGCGATCGAAGCTGCACTTTTCGTTTCGGGTAAGCCGCTGGGCCTAGATGATCTAGCACCGATAGTTGGCATAGCCTCTATGGGGCATCTGGAAAGCATGGCTGATGAGCTTATGAAAGAGTACGAGGCAAGGGATTCTTCGCTCAGGATACTCAAAGCAGGGGGCAAGTATGAAATGTACGTAGCAGAGCCCTATGCAAGCATGGTCGGTAGCCTTGCAGGGCAACCAGATATAAGCAAGAGTTCGCTTAAGATACTCGCATACATAAGCAAGAACGAGCCGATTATGCAGAGCAAGGTGGTCAAGTATTTTGGCTCATCTACATACGACCATATAAAAGAGCTTATCGAGAAGGAATTCATAATTGCCAAGAGGTCCGGCAGGTCGAAGAGCCTCACCACTGCGCCTAAATTCAAGGAGTACTTCAACCTCAAGTGAGAGCAATGGTATTTTAAGAACTTTTATGATTATAAGTCCAATGAGTTGATAGAATGATAGAAAGAACACTGGTATTGGTAAAACCTGATGGAGTATATAGGGCACTTATAGGAAAAATAATTACCACTTTTGAGGATGCGGGGCTGAAGGTCGTTGGCATAAAGATGCTAAGGCCAGACAGGAAGCTCATAGAACAGCATTACATATGGGATGAGGCATGGGCGAAGAATGTCTGGGAAAAAGCATCGAAAGATGCTGCAGAGAAAGGTACAAAATTAACTGAAGACTATAAGCAGATGGGAGAGAGGATAAGGGCGCAACTTATAGAGTACATACTCACTGGGCCGGTAGTGGCTGCAGTAATAGAAGGCAATGAGGCTGCTGCAGTGGTTAGGAAGCTTGTTGGCTCCACTTCGCCAGCCAAAGCAGATCCATACAGCATAAGAGGTAGATTTTCAACAGACTCATATGGTTTTGCGGATTCTGCACATAGGGCAGTTGTAAATTTAGTACATGCTTCTGAAGACAGCAAGATAGCTGAGCGAGAGATTTCAGTATGGTTCAAGAAAGAGGAATTAGTAGATTATAAGAGGGCAGATGAAAGCGCTATGTTCCCCGGGCAATAGGGTAGCAAAGTATATGTAAATCATCTGTATTTAAGCTCATCGCTCATCATTTCAGGGTTCCAGAGCGGATCCCATACTAGCTCCATCTCAACCTTGCCTATATTTGGTATTGACTCCAAGCGCAGCTGCGCATCTGCAAGTATTATACTAGTAACAGGGCACATAGGCGATGTCATAGTCAGTGTCACTCGCACGTCCTTGCCATCCTTTATGCTTACGCCATATATTAGCCCTATATCTACTATGTTGGCATCCAGTTCCGGATCCTTGCACTCGCCTAGAGCCTGTATGACATCCTTTATTGTTACCATATTCTGAAGTATGCCTGGACTGATATTTAAAGTTTTGTTGAAGCGTGTTATATTATGATAAAATACTTGCGCATAGAAGGCATGCGCAAAACGTATATATGTTGATTGCGTAGTGCTATTGTTCATGGTGAGAAAATGCCAAGATATGAGGTAGCTGAAGATTTGAGCGAGAAGATAAAAGACTTGAGCAGGGCTAGGCAGTCGCTGATAGAGGAATTTGAAGCGATGATGTTCTATGATGAAAGGGCTGATGCGACAAAAGATAAGGACCTAAGGTCAGTCATGGAGCACAATCGCGACGACGAAAAGGAACACGCAGTGCTTCTACTTGAATGGATAAGGAGGCATGACAAGAGGATGGACAAGGAGCTCAAGGAGATACTTTTCTCGAAGAAGGAGATCAAGCAGCTGGGCGACTAATGCCAGGTAGATAGAATGATGCACGAGATGCACCTGTTTGCTGAGCCTTTCGATTTAATAGCCCAGGGTAAGAAAACTATAGAGATAAGGCTATACGATGAAAAGAGGAGAAGTATAAGCATTGGCGACGTGATAATTTTCAGGAAGCTTCCAGACAACACTGAGGAGATAAAGTGCAAAGTAATAGGGTTGTCAATATTTGGATCTTTTAGGGATCTTTTCCAAGCCTTTGATGCATCTAAATTCGGGCATCCAAAAGCTATAACAATCGATGAACAGATTGAGAGGATGCGCGATGTATACAGCGAAGAAGCAGAGAAGGCCAATGGCGTGCTGGGCATACATATAAGGAGGATTTGAGCACCGCTTGATTTACATACGCGCATTTACCATGCAGTCTTGCGTATCTGTTTTTATATGTTCTGTGGAAAATATTTTCGATTGCTATGTCAGCATTGACCATCATGTTCGTAAACGCAAGCAGGATCGGTATTAACCTCTGGGCTTTTGGAGCGGCCAAAGCCTTGGAGAGCTCTGTGCTTACTGCCATAATGTCGCTGCTCGCTCCATCATTTTTGGTTGTATTGCCCGTACTGGTCTTATACATGCTCTATAAAAGAGACCTGAATGTGTATTCATTTGTGATAGCAGGAGTATTGCTCTATATCATATCAGATACCATAAAGCTCATTGTGAGGGAACCGAGGCCATGCCATTATGAGAGCCTTGGCCTGTTAACAAGTGTTCATGCCTGTGAGAGCTCTTTTTCATTCCCCAGCAACCACGCGAGTGTACTCACAGGGCTTGCTTTCTTTACAAAAAATTACAAGTACATACGCATACTCTACATAATCTGGCTAGTGCTCGTTCTCTTTGGGAGGGTCTACCTTGGCGTGCATTACTTCACCGACGTGCTTGCTGGCGTAGCTTTGAGCCTTGTGATTGCATACATTGTATACCGCTACAGGAAGCGGCTAAACGCCTTTGCAGACAAGATTGTAAGCAGGATAATTAACCTGCATCTAGTACAAGGATAAAGCTCGGTGTTTCATTACTGCTTTCAGTCTGCGGAGTAGCCTGTAGCCAAAAGCTCCTTTAGCACATCAATCAGGTAGTTAGCGTTCTTTATTATGTCGCTTTCCGAGACTATACCCACAAGCTTGCCTTTTTCATCGACCACACCAAGCTTCTTTATCCTTTTCTTTACCATGAAGTTGGCAGCATTCTCAAGGGTCTCTCCCCTGCTTATTGTTATTAGCGGCTTGCTCATTATTTCCTTTGCCTGCATGTGCTTAGTAGTTTTGCCTTTCGCTATGACCCTGCGGACTATATCCCGTTCCGTTATTATTCCCATGTGCTTGCCGCCTTCCATTATTATTACCGAGCCCACTTTGTTTCTTTTCATTTTGCTTGCTATTGAAGATATGTCATCGCCTGGCCTCGCTGCAATTACGGGCGTGCTCATTATTTCGTTTACAAGTATTGACTCTTTTGGCGACCTCATCCAATCAATATAGCATATGTGGATAGAGTTTTAAGGCTATCTATGGAGTTCGTAAAGGTGCAAATATGCATAAAGCACCCTAGCATAAACGCACATGTACGTGAATGCAATTACAAGATTAGTAATCGTTTAGCAGCTTTACGTTTTTCTTGTCCTTTTTCGATATGAGCATGGGCATGAATAGGGAAAGCACTATGGTGCCCAGTATCACTATCGAATACATGTTTATCGATATAAGGCCTATGGTGAAAGCTACATTGCCTATAGTAACTCCGACAGCGCCTCTGCTCCCTATTATGCCAGTTCCAGTAGCGGGGTTTATGTCCCTGAATGTGCGCTTGCCAAAGGCATACGTAATTGCGCTGAATATGCACACTATGCTCAATGCAACTGCAAGCAGTACCATGTAAATCCCACTTGGAAATATCGCACTAATACCAGCAATGCTGAAAAACAGAGGTATGAAGAAGCTGTAGTTTATGCGTATGACATAAGGGCTTCGCCCTTATAAACCTATTGCATGCGGGTCCTCTCCGCCGCCGATGTCGGCGGTATCCCCGC
>JBMFWP010000027.1:0-9832 GCA_049965155.1 Candidatus Micrarchaeia archaeon
CACAAAGATATATAAACGTATATATGGCATGGCGCAAAATCCAACCCCCAACAAAGTTGGGGGAATTCCATAGGGTTTTTAAAAGTACAACATGATAATATACTGGTTTTGACATGACGCAACACAGCCCCTTGTACATAATGTTCGCAATATCATTGCTGCTTATGGGAAGCATATCATTCGCAGCTTCAAACGCATCCCTGAACGTTTCTTCGGTTGTAAGCCAGAGCTATACGCCTCCGAAATACTTATCGGCAGTGATAGGTATAATACTGATAATAGTAGTAATATTCATAGGATTCAAGTTCCTTAAAGATGTGGTCAAGACCATACTGGTGCTGATAATCCTATTCATACTTGCATCTGTTGCATATAGCTTCTTCACCACCGGTACGCTCACGCTTTCTGGAGTTTCCGGCCTGATAAGCAGCATAGTGGGATTCTTCAAGGACATAGTCGGAGCTTCACATGCGGTAACGGGCGTAATAAACAGCACCGGCAAGGCCGTCGGTGCAGTGGGCAATGCAACAAAAATCCTTAATAAGACATGACCGCTTCAGAACGCTTAAATAACTGCTCATTTATAAGGTAAGCGGTGGTGCGCGGATGGCTCACCGTTTCGTACGGAGGAAGCTCTCCCCACACAGAGTGCATCAGGGCCTAATCGTCCATGGCTGGAGCAGAAACGATACCGGCAAGGCGCATTGCTATGACATTACGAGCGCGCTGAACGGATGAAACGTGCCAGCTTGGGCACAGTGAGTGTGCAAGGCTTAAAGCCGCTTAGTCAAATGCCATCTAAAACAGAAGGGAGGCTACGGCGCACCACTATTTCATACATCATTCTGACTCATGCTTCACAGTTTTTATCACTCCCGGCCTAGGGGAGAATATATCGCCGCTCCTTTCGAGCTCATTGACGTATTTATTGGCAACGTTTGCATCTATGCCCTCCTTCTCAGCCTCTTCCACTATCCTCTGTATCTTTGCGCTGCCTTCAGACTCTTCAAGCTTCTTTATTATGGCAAGCATGGCGTTGAGCTTATCAACCTTCTCCCTCGGCATGCCTGTCAGTATCGTATCTATGTCGCGCCTGCCGCCGCTATCTACTGCGAGCGTCTTGAGCATGTATTCGGAAAGCGCTATGGCCCTGTCCGCATCCCCTACCTCCACTATTCCTGAAAGCCTTGTCTTTGCGCTCGCCTCCGCCATCCTAACTAAGCCCTCTATCTGCCTTGGCGTTATCGGCACTGCACCCTGCTTTGCGCCGCTCTTCCTGAGCTCAACGTAATAGCTCTCTATCCTGTCTATAGCCTCGGAACTAAGCCGTGGGAACACGTTCCTCTTCGCATAGGCTATGTATTCGCGAAGCAGTTCGGCATCTATCGGCGGCTCTTCTACCTGTGCATAGCCCTCTATATCCGCTATCTTGGCGCCTGCGGCTTCGTGCTGGGTGAGTATGTGCTTAGCTATGTCCCTGTCGAGCGCCTCGTCGAGTATGTCTTTTATAGGGAATATCAAGTCGAACCTGGAAAGCAGTGTCGGAGGAATATCGAATTGTTCAGCAGGGTACATGTTCTGGTCGAACCTGCCGTACTTCGGGTTTGCAGCTGCGAGCACCGCTGCCTTTGCGCTGAAGGTCGCTATTATGCCTGCCTTCGCGACGCTTACCGTCTGAGATTCGAGCGCTTCGTGGAGTGCCGCCCTGTCTTCGTCGCCTATCTTATCAAATTCGTCTATGCACACAATTCCGCCACTTCCCAAAACCAGCGCTCCAGCCTTAAGCGTCCAGCCCCCTTCCGAAAAATCGTCTCTTTCGGCAACTGCCGTCATTCCTCCACCTGTAACTGATTTGCCGCTGACGTATATGCCTTTCGGTACCAGCCTCGTCACCGACTGCAGTATCCTCGTCTTTGCGCTTCCGGGATCGCCTATGAGCAATATGTGCATGTCGCTCCTTATTATCCCTCCATCGACGAGCGTCTTACCTGGCGTGCCCCCGAAGAGCTGCAGCGCCACTGCTTGCTTAATCTCCTTGTAGCCGTATATGGAGGGCGCGATAGACGCGCTTATCTTGTCGAATATTGATGGATCCTTTGAGAGCTCCTTTATCTTCCTCTCATCCTCCTCAGTTATGTTCAGCTCGGCAAACTCCTTCTGCTTCGGCACTATCGATATAGTATCGAGGAACATAGTATAGACATTCTTCTCGGTTTTGCCCCTCGCATTGCGCCTGGGCCTTATCCTGAGTATGCCTGTGAGCTCTATTCTGTCTCCCGGTATTACAGTATTGACGAGGTCGTCCTCTATCCATACCTCGAGCTGCCATGTGGGTGTATTGCCCCTCAGCTTTTCTAGCGGATCCTGCACTGCTATCTTCTGCAGGTTTATGAATCTCGATTCCTCCGTTATCTGCTTCAGCGCCTTCCTTTTGCACTGTGGGCACACTTCTGGCACTTCCTCCTTCTCGACATCTACCTTGAATGATGCCCCGCAATAGGAGCACTTGAACGCACCTATTTTCACCTTAGGGTTTATCTCAGAGCGCTTCACTATGAGGCTGTCGAGCATTATCATCTTGCTTATGTACTTTGATCCGACGTCCTGCACGAGCGGCACATTGACGGTCTGGCCGAATACCCTCACGTGTGTCTCATGCTCATCCGTGGCTACGCCCGCCATCATGCCCCTGAGCGAGTCGTTCGCCCCTGCCATTACTATATCTGGGTTCTCTATAAGCTCGTTGGCGAGCTCTGGGTCGAACTTCTCGAGATCCTTGAAATCAACCTTAATACTCACTCTCTCCGGATACGAAATCATCAGGGATTCTATCTCTTCCTTGTAATGCCGCTCGAAGAATTCGTCGAATTTGAGCTTTATCCCTTCAGTTATAGCATCAGCCATGTTGACCCCCCGAAAGAAAGTGAAAGTACGATATGGTATGAATCGGTCATATATTAATAGCTTGCCTAAAGCTCCTTGTTGTGGAATATACACATGCTTGGTATCCGGCTCAGAATATGCCGAACTTTTTCTTTTTCTTATCAAGCTCCTCAAACCTGACCGCCAACTCCCTCTGCTCCTTGGTCAGGCTCTTCGGCATATCTATCTTTATTGTGACTATCTCGTCGCCCTTGCCGCTAGACCTGAAGAAGGGCATGCCATAGCCCTTGAGCACCACTCTCGCGTCCGGCTGCGTGCCTTCTTCAATATTGATCTCCTTCTCCCCTTCAAGCGTCGGCACGCTTATACTTCCGCCTGTCATTGCAGTGTAGAATGGGACATGTACGCTGGTGTAGATATTTTCGTCGCTGCGTTCGAAATCGGGGCTCTTCTGCACGTGTACCTCTACGTAGAGATCGCCGCCCCTGTCCTTGCCGTAATCGCCCATTCCCCTGACTCTGAGCCTCATTCCATCATCGACGCCTTTCGGTATCGACACGTCTATTGTCTGTTCTACTACCTTCTTCCCTGAGCCTCCGCAGGAATGGCATGCCTTTTCAAAGACTTTGCCCGATCCTCCGCATTTGGGGCACGCGGATATGGTCTGCATGATGCCGAACGGTGTCCTTCTAGTAATCCTTATCTGCCCCGTGCCATTGCATTTGTCGCATTTAACTATCCTGCTTCCCGGCTCTGCACCCGATCCTCCGCATGTCTCGCATATAGCAACGTGCTTGACCCTGAGCTTCTTCTCCGTGCCTGTATAGGCCTCCTTGAGCGTGATGTTTATCCTTGCAAGTATATCATTGCCCATGTCTGCATTCCTTGCGCTGTGCGAGAACCCGAACATGTCTTCGAATATGCTGCTGCCGAAATCGTCGCTGCCGAAGTTGAAGCCGAAATCCCTGAAAACCTTCTCGAAATCGAAGCCCCTGAAGATGTCTTCTTGGGTGTACCTCTGGTTGAACGCATCGGGCCCATATGCATCATACTGCTTCCTCTTCTCCGGGTCGCTGAGCACTGCATACGCTTCGTTTATCTCCTTGAACTTTTCCTCCGCTTCCTTGCTCTTGTTGACGTCCGGATGATACTTTAGCGCCAGTTTCCGGTATGCCTGCTTTATGTCGTCCAGGCTGGCGCCCTTGCCCAGCCCAAGGACCTTGTAGAAATCCTCAGCCATTCATATCATTCTTTTAGCATCTATTTGTTTCCCTCTACCTTGAAGTCCGCATCAGCATCGCCGCTGCCTTCGTCGTTTCCGCCCTGCCCTGCATCCGGCCCAGGGCCCTGGCTCCCTCCTTGGCCCTGCGCCCCCTTATACATGCTTGACCCTATCTCCTGCAGCGCCTTCCCAAGTTCTTCGCTCTTGCTCTTCATGCCCTCATAGTCCTCTGCCTTTACTGCTTTTTCAAGGTCCTCTTTTATACTATTTATCTTGTCGTAGACATCTTTCGGTATCTTGTCCTTGTATTCCCTGAGGGTGCTCTCGGTCGTGTATATCAGCGATTCTGCGCCGTTCTTCGCCTCTATATTCTCCTTTATCTTCTTGTCTTCGTCCTCGTATTTCTTCCATTCATCCATCTTCTTGTCTATGTCCTCCTTGCTCATCTTGTGCGGCGCTATTATGTCCATGCTCTGTGATTTATTCGTTGCCATATCCTTGGCTGTTACGTGCAGTATGCCGTTGGAATCTATGTCGAACGTTACCTCTATCTGCGGCACTCCTCTGGGGGACGGTGGTATGCCTGTGAGCTGGAACCTTCCAAGGTCTATGTTGTCTTTAGCGAGAGCCCTCTCTCCCTGCACCACATGTATGTCGACTTGTGTCTGGTTGTTCTCTGCTGTAGTGAATATCTGTGATTTCTTTACAGGTATGGTTGTGTTCCTGTCTATCAGGTGCGTAGCCACGCCTCCAAGGGTCTCAATGCTCAGCGTCAGCGGAGTGACGTCCAGCAGAACTATGTCCTTGACCTCGCCTGTGAGGACGCCAGCCTGTATCGCCGCTCCAAGAGCTACTGCTTCCATGGGATCTACCCCCCGCTCTGCCTTCTTGCCTAGGAGCTGTTCTATATACCTCTGCACTATCGGCATCCTTGTCGGCCCTCCAACCAGTATTATCTTGTCTATGTTGTTGGGTTCGAGCTTTGCATCCTTAAGCGCCTGCATGACGGGCTTGGTCGAGCGCTCGACAAGCGGAAGAACGATGCTCTCTAGCTTAGCCCTGCTTAGCGAATAAGTGAAATGTACAGGGCTCTTGTTCGCGTCCTGCGTCAGGAATGGGAGGTTTATCTCGCTCGTGAGAACGGTAGAGAGCTCTATCTTCGCCTTCTCAGCGGCTTCTCTCAGCCTCTGCATTGCCTGTATATCCTTCGATATGTCGACAGAATTCTGCTTCTTTATCTCATCCAGCAGGAACTCCACTATTGCGTTGTCCATGTCGGTGCCACCTAGCTGTGTGTCGCCGCTGGTCGATTTGACCTCAAATACGCCTCCTCCGAATTCCATTATGGTGACATCGAGTGTGCCGCCTCCAAGGTCGTATACTAGTATCTTCATCTCCTTGTCCGCCTTATCCAGGCCGTATGCAAGGCAAGCGGCTGTCGGCTCGTTGACCAGCCTTACGACCTCGAGCCCCGCTATCTCCCCTGCATCCTTCGTGGCCTGCCTCTGGTTGTCGTTGAAGTACGCAGGCACGGTTATCACTGCCTTGCTAACCTTCTCGCCGAGGAACGCTTCAGCGTCGTTCTTTATCTTCTGCAGCAGCATTGCAGAGAGCTCCTGGGGCTTGTACTCCTTCCTATATATCCTGTAGGTATAGTCGGTGCCCATCTTCCTCTTGAATGCGGTGACCGTGCCTTCAGCATTCGCTACTGCCTGCCTCCTCGCAGGTTCGCCCACGAGCCTCTGCCCGTCCTTAGTGAACGCCACATAGCTAGGGAATGCCTTCCCGTACATCGTCGCGCCCTCGCCACTAGGTATAATCGTAGGCCTTCCTCCCTCAAGCACTGCAGCAGCGCTGTTGCTTGTTCCTAAATCTATTCCAATGACTTTCATTTCTATACACCTCTCAAACAAAAATTGCGTAAATACTTCTTAGATTGCCAATCTTATTAATCATTTTTCTTTTTTCCTTTCCTCGCGATCTGCATTGCCTGATTCATCCATATTTTCACGATCTACATTGCCATCTTTCTCTTTGGCAACTATTACAGATGCAGGCCTCAGCAGCTTGCCATCAAGCATATACCCTTTTTTTACAACCTCTAATATAGTGCCTGGTCTTGAGCTGTCCTCGCGTGCCAGCACTATTTCATGCTTGTATGGATCAAATACGCTATCCGCATCAACCTCTTTCAGGCCGAAGGACCTTAGCACCTCGACGAAATTGGAGTATAGCATCTCTATGCCCTTGGAAATATTGTCATCCTTGGCTTTGCCAAGCGCTATGATCGTGAGCTCGAACTCGTCAAGCACATTCAGCAATGGCTTCATCAGCTCTGCAATGCCCATGCGTTTTGCAGTGCTTACTTCGTTTGCGGTCCTTTTCTTGTAGTTGTCGAATTCTGCTGCGAGCCTGAGCAATCTCTCTTTCAATTCGCCGTTCTCTTCTGCCGATGCCTTGCTTTCATCCTTAGGTGCATTTTCGCTAGCAGTTGCCTTTTTTTCTTCCTTAACCTCTCCAGTGCTGTCTCCTTCATTATCATGGGCCATGCCATCACCTAGTCTATCTTTATCTCCCTGCCTCCCCTAAGGCTCTTGCTGTAGCCCTTGTAGCGCATTTCGAACAGCCTGTCGAACTCCCTAGCTATGTCTATCATGCGCTGGAACTCCCTGTCTATGTCGTATTCGACCTCCTCGAGCGACGTCGACAGGCCCTGCGCCCTCATATAGTACTTCCTGCCCCTCTTCACTATAAGGCCGCTCTCTATGAGCCTGTTGAGGTGGTATATGACAGTGCTCCTCGGCACTCCCTTGCCAAGCCTTATCCCCGAGCTCGATATCCCTTCATTCCTTGCAGCGGCTACCAAGAACCTCTTGAGTATGTCCGATTCTATGCTGTCCGATCCGCCAGATCCTGAAAGCCCGAATACCTCGCAGAACCACGATATGATTGCATCGGGGCTCTTAGCTTCTATGGGCTTGTCAACAGACTTTATTACAATCTTTTTCATATGATTATATTTATGCAGCGATATGTTTAAATATTTTTCCTTTTATATAATAAAAAATTGTATATGTCAAATAAAATTTGACAAGGTGATAAGATGGCAGATGAAGAAAAGAAGAGGTACAAGCCTGTTCCCTTCAGCAAGGGCTTCTTCGACGATTGGTTTTCCAATCCCTTTGCTCTTGTGGGCAGGTCGGGCAGGGCTATGCAGGAATTCTTCAACGAGGGGTTCGCAGTGCCGAGCATAGACATAAAGGATACAGACAACTCGTTCATAGTGAAGGCCGACATGCCGGGCATGGACAAGAAGGACATAAAGATAAAGGCCACTAAGGACGAGCTGGTGATACGCGCCGATAAGTCTTCCGAGAGTGAAGAGCATGGCAAGGACTACTACATGAAGGAAAGGGCATCGTCAGGCTACTACAGGGCCATACAGCTGCCCGGCGAGATAGTGCCAAACAGCGCCAAAGCCACCTACGAGAACGGAACTCTGAAGATAGAGCTAAAGAAGGCGAAAGAACTTCAGGGCAACGAAGTAAAGGTTGAATGAGTTGTGCATGTAAAGCGGTAACCCGTCTGCATATGAAAGTAAAGAATTAACAACATAAGCGCTGCAAAATCCTGCAGCACTTTAGGCCCAGGCGGGCTTACCGTTTCGTGTATTTGTAAAGCCCAACGCTCTTTACTCCTTCTATTTCTGTGTTGTTTGGATATTGCTCATAGAAGACTTCAGCTAATCCGCACTCCTCTATGAATTTTGTGATATTAATTAGTTCTTCCTTGTCTAAGCTTATCATGCTCGAGTTTATAATAATAAAGTAACTGGAATTTGAAATATTATTGCACTCGGGTGGCTTCAATAAAGTATCGTTTATATCTCTGGCATAACTAGAATAAATGCCCATCTCTGCCAAATACAACGAATTAAAGTCTAGCACGCTACCAGAGCGTTCTTTAGATACATTTGTAGCATTGCGGTTGTACAAGCCTGTCATAAGGTATATGTTACTGTGTGCTGGTATCTGTAATATCAATGCTCCAAGATCCCTGAAATATTCGCTAATAATGTAGTTGTTGCTCTTCATATAAGGCACATCGATTAATGAATTTATTAGGATAAATGCTATTGCAACTGAAAGCAAAGTGCTCAAAACATATTTATGCAACAAAGCACGTTTTTTGTTCAGCCTATGTTCGCGCGCCTTTACACTAAGTGCGCCATAAGCTTCGGCAGCTGCAATCCCTACGGTAAGCGCCATTGGCGGAGCCAGTATAATCAGAAAACGTTTCAAAGGGAATATAAAAGTGTATGAGCGATATGATACCGTCCCAAAAAACAAGTACAGCAGAAGTGCATAAAACCAAAAGAGTATGACAAAAGACCTGTATCTCCTCTTGAGCAGAAGGTATGCAGAAGATATCAGGGCGGCTATGCCAAAATAGCCAAAATAATTATACCCTGACGGTACGCCATCATACTGTAATGCTGGATTTATCAGTATGGATTTAGGAAAGCTGTAAGGTGCTCCGATATTATATAAGTTATTGAATGGATAATGGAAAAGGTATGCCATGAAAAACCCAGCCGAAGGGCTGTTGTTGCTTATGCTAGCCAGGTAGGTACTCCCTGCAAAACGTGCATCAAAGTAGGCAAGCGGATTATCCATCAATGCGCTTCCCATGGCCATTATTGCAAGCACTCCTAGTATGATTCCTGCAGCAAAAAAGAGCACCAGAAAGAATTGTTTCAAATTTCTCCTCTTAAACATATAAAATACGATAATAGGCAACATCACTACGAATATCATAAACTCTTCTACGCTGCTCCCTGTAGCGCCCACAACTCCTAGGAATCCGGCAAGGGCATAGAGCAACCTCGAATCTCTTTCAATACCATATACAAACGTAGCCATTGAAAGTGTCGTAAACATTGCTACAAATATGTCGTCCCCACCAGATGAACTCAATATAAGTATAATGGGCATAAAACAAACGAAGAGCGCAGACAGTAGGCCAGCTACTTTTCCACTCCTTTCCTTGCCTATAAGATAAACAAGTATCGCTGTTGCGGCAAGTATGGGCATGCCAAAAAACCCATCAGCGAATAAGTTGGCGCCGAAGACTCTATAAAATAGAGTTATCCAGAGAATCATTATATACTTTGTTGTGAATGCTGTTAAAGGGAGCGACTGATACCCAAAACTGTTTACATTGTGAGCATATAGCGAATAATAATAGCTGTCCCAACCGTCATAAGAGGGTCCATATGGAGGCAGCATGCTCACATATATTGAAGCGGATATGATTGCTACCAAGGCCAGCAGCACATAAGCGTTATTTCGTGAATAGCCTTTTTTTGCCCCGTTACACATAATGGAATGCGCAAGCTTTCTGTATCTTGCACAATCTAAAGTTGTCCTGCCTGTATGTCCATTTCTATTCTTTCCGAATGGCATTTTGTTGCACTTTATTTATAGGTATGCGTATATTTGTTTTCCCTATTTATTCTAACAATGGTTCTCTATTTACAACAGTTTTCACTGAGATCACATTTAATGCGCTGCTAATGTTAATATCTTAATATCTTAAAGAATTCTACCGACTTCGTCGGTAGTTGAAAAACATCTATCTATTTTTCCATAAATATGTTCTTGGCGGCAGCGTTGCCGCGGTTTGACGCGACCGGATATTCTGCCGCCGAAGTGTAAACATGAATAG
>JBMFWP010000028.1:0-9755 GCA_049965155.1 Candidatus Micrarchaeia archaeon
ATGTGGGTCGGCTGTATGACATTAAGGTCAAGCGAAAGCTCCCTTAATGTTATGATAAGCGTCTTCCTAGTGAACTTTTTCTCCAGTATCGAATAGAGCTCCTTTGTAGTCCGGGGGGATTTTTTAAGCAGCAAGTCCATGACAGCGAAATTAGGCCTGCTCAATACTTTCCTCAAAGCCCATATTGCGTCCTTCTGTGCATCCACTTTTACCATATTAAACGTTTGTATATTAAGATTTAAAAACTTTGCTCTATCTTCGCCGTGATTGCAAATGAGGTTTATTGCATTATAGTAAACTATAAATATATGTAGTTAAGTATATATTATGTATTAAAGTAAATAGCTTCCGAGGGATGACATGGATTTTGGCGTTGTTGGCATGCGCACATTGATTGGTCGAGTATTGCCAAAGAAGGACAGAGAGCAGCAGTATAGGAAGCTGACATTCGGGCTGACGCGAGATTATCCTGACAAGATAGCGATATCTGATGAGAGCGGATTCAGGGCCGCAGGCCCCTGCGGAAAATCCGCCGTATACTCAATAGGCGGAGCGGAGCTTTCTGCCTCAGAGGAGAAGCTTGCAGAGGCGCTCAAAGCTGATATGATATTGAACAACGCTGACTATCTGTACGGTTCTGGAAAGGCATTGAGTGATAGGGTAAATGATGCCTACAGGCTCGCCATGTCGAGCCCCAAGATTTCTGCGTCGAGCAACAAGGGCTTAATAGCTTACCTGGTTGCGCACGACGTAGCGGGATACGGACCGTTCAGCGTACTCCTGGACGATGCGAAGAGCATAGAGGAGATAATGGTAGATAGAATAGGCGCCAACATAAACATCTATCATTCGAAGCTGGGCTACTGCAGGACAAACCTGATATTCAGGGGCGCAAGTTCGTTCAGGTTCAACGTGAACAGGCTTATTGAAGGTTCTGAGAAGGAGCTCTCAGAATCGCAGCCCATAATAGATGCGCAGCTTTTCGACGGGTCGCGATTGCATGCACAGCTTAAGGCGGAAGCAGATGGGGGTGGCGTGCTCGCGATACGGCTGAATGGGGGCAGGAGGTTTGGAATTGACAGGCTATTGAAAGAGGGCACGGCAACACCAGAAATGCTGGCCTACATGTGGATGGCCATAGAGGTAGGATACAATATCATAATCGCTGGCGCACCCGCCTCTGGCAAGACGTCCATGCTGCTGTCGCTGCTCTCATTCGTGCCGCGATATGACCGCGTGATAGTTATAGAGGAAGAAGCGAACGAGCTCGTCCTGTCAAGCAATTTCATGAATTCTACCAATCTCAACGGCTCGTCAAAACACAACAGCGCTAGCCTTGAGGCGCAGGTGATCAACGCATTGCATCTGAGGCCCGACAGGATAGTCATAGGCGAGCTAAGGGGAGCAGAGACGCGCAATGTATTTTCCGCTGCAAACCTCGGCGTGCCGTTCATGGCCACGATGCACAGCAACATAGATGGCCATGCGCTCATCGAAAGGCTTACGACAAAGCCGATGTCGGTCGAACCGGAGGCGCTGCATTCGCTTGACGTAGCGCTGTTCATGAAGCATTCTGATGCATACAAGCGCAGCATAGACAGGATAACGGAATATAGGTGGGTAACCAGGGCCGAGGCGGATATGCAAGACACAGGCAGCAGGACCTATGAGCAGTTAGACATATTCGCTGACGGCAAGCTTGCTAACGAGGTGATCAAATCGTCGAAAGTGGTCAGGAAGTATTCTGACATGATGGTAGTAAGCAGGAAAAAGGCGATATCTGAGCTATCAGATAGGGCTGAATACCTCATTGCGGCAGCGAGCAAGGGCAAGGATATGGATGGAGCCATACAGGAATATGGATGATGCTATGGACAAAGATGCGGAAAGGTTTCTCGAGTATGTCTACATAAACAGCCAGATGCTACACAAGAGCATGCTTGCAAGCCTTGAAAGGGCGATTGATATGCTTGATAGGGGAAACATGCGAAACAAGATGTCGACCGCGAGGAATATGATTGCCTGCGGCGAAGATGCAAATAGCGCAATTGGCAGCCAGCTGTCAACCCAAGGAATAAGAAAGAGGGCTGACACAAAGTATGTGCGTGTATTGTCCTATCTCAACGGCAAGGATTTCGGCGCAGGCATAGCAGACGTGCACCGGGAGCTTGTTGCTGAGAGGAATCTTAATATGAGCGTTGCGTATGGCAGCTTGCAGAAGTATCTATCGGCAAATATGCTGTTCGGCACAATACTTCCATCTATGGCGATGTTCGGTTTTGTAGGGTACTCGCTCATCAACTATTCGAATATGGTCATGTTCCTTCTCATTTTCGCCATGCTGGTGGTGATTCCCGCAGCTTACGCTGTGCTGCAAAACAAACTCAGGTCATTGAATGTATGATGCACATATCAAAGAGGAAGCGGCTGCCGCAGCGATAGCATTCGCCTTTATCTCGTCCGCAGTATGCTCGGTATTCCATTATGCCTATGTTGCGGCCGCGCTCCTAGCAGCTGGCCTGCTGATAAGCGTATGGCGCTCGCTCCACGTCGCTGCGCCATGGAAGAGGATCGAAAGGGATACCCTTGCATTTTTGGACAACCTTTCAATGCATGCAAATGTAGAGGTGCTCGAAGCGCGTGTATTAAAATCGTTGAGCAGGAATTTTGTCTTCTATAAGGACTTCAAAGATGCGCTCGCCGAGTATCGCGTTTCTGGCGACGCTGCGCATGCTTTTGAAAGGCTGCATGGGTATGGCTACAAATACTTTGAGGCGGCGGCGCTATTGATAAGGGAATCGCTGGAATCCGGCAACGATATCTCTTATGCACTCGAATCACTGCACGTTGAATGCCAGGAACACGATGCATTAAAGAGGAAGCACGACGGCGAGATGGCAAATTTCAGGTCGCTCCAGACGTTGGGGAGTGTCATCTTCTTCCCTGTGTTCGCTGGACTGAGCATGAATGTGCTCAGGATGAGCACAGTGCATACCGCTGCCCTGGAGTATGGCGCCTTTGGCACGGTAGTGCTGCTCTACATCCTAATCGTAAACTTTATAACACCGCTATTCTCCGAAAGGGGCGTATCGGCGAGAATTGCATCAATAAGCATGAGGATAGCCATTGCAAGCTTGGTGCTGGAACTGAGCAACATGGCTGCATCGGCATTAGTATGATGATCTGGTGGTTAAATGAGATGGATAAAGAGCAGGAATGTCAGATACGCACTGCGTGGGAGGCATATGGCACAGGGCTCCATAGAGTACATAATGATACTCTCCGCCGTAAGCATAATAATAGTGGTGGCGCTGGCGATGATGCTCCAGCTGAAGGGAACGGCGCTGCACATGTTCATGAACAGCTCAAACCAGAGCGTGATATCAGAGCTCACGAGGGAGCTGGGCAACCTGACGAGCTCAGCGAGGTAGGTGAGTGCATGAAAGCGCAGATGTCTTTCGAGTTCATGATATACATGGCGATAGCCATCACCTCGATAGCGGTTTCGCTATCCTTATACGCGTATTCGGACCATATGCTGGCCTCGAGAAGCGGCTCAGCTTTAAAGGAGGCGTTTGCTACAGCAATAGAAGCACATATGCTCTATTACAGCAGCACTTTCTATGTGGTAGTGCCCGCAGGCATATGCTCAAACGCAACTGGCATGCCCAGCAGCGTGTACATCGGAGCTTCGGTTTGCAGGCAGGGCGGCAATATGGAGGAGTTGTTGCTGACCAGGAATCTGAACGGCTCGTATACCCTTTCAGGTGTATAGATGAGACTGCAGGCATTCGTTGATATAGAGATATCGCTTGCAATATGCTTGCTTTTCGCAGTGCTATTGTCTGGCGCGTATATCGGTATATACAAGTCCATAAATTTGTCTGCTCAAGGATCGGCTTCAAGCACCAGCGCATTAGATAGGCTGGTATCCAGTTATCTGAGCCAATATCGTGGGATTTAGGCAAGGTTGATGTTATGGCTATGCTATATAAGGCGTATTTGTCCGGGCTGGATATGCTTGCCGCAATAGCCATCATGCTGCCATTCGCATTCCTGCTTGCATATGCTATGCTTAATGGCAATAGCGCTGTGCATGCGCACGCCGAAGAGGCGCTCGAAACAATAGTTTCTAACACGAAGATGCAGGAGGTGCTAGGAATGGATTGGCAGAATGCTTCTGCATTAAGCAGCATGCTCGTGGATTCGCTCGGATCAGGTTATACTGTGGCAAAGGCGCCATTGTATCCAGCAGGCGCTATCCCACCGAATGCCTTAAGGTTGGCCGTAGTTGGCGGTGATGTTTATTATATAGAAGGTGAGACTAATGAAAGCACAAACGTCAATTGAGTTCATCATGATACTGGCTGCCGTAGCAGGCCTTAGTGCCACATTCGTGTATGCGTATGCGCACCTAGGCACACAAATGGATGCGGTGTATGGCTACCTGAATAGAACACAGCAGAACAACAATACCACAATGCAAGGCGATTACGGAACGCGGATGGAGATATATGCATATGTACCACCGATAGCGTACACAGGCAAGATAAGCACCATTGAAGTTATAGCTGCATTGCCAGATAACGCAGGCAGCATGGTCATAATGCCGAAATCGCAGTATTTCGACTTCTCGCCCGATAAGGTTTCAGTCAATGCTTCGTTATCGCCATATATTGCATATTTCCAGGCAGTGCCAAGATTTGCAGGGAACGCAAGCGTAGAAATCGTTGCTAGGGCAGTAGAAAGCAATGGTACAGTCATGTATAAAAGCATAAACGAATCTACACTCGTATATACTTCAGGGACCAGCACAGGCAGCATCGACAATTCCACACACATAACTGCAACCCTTTCGGAGAGCAACGAATCTGTGCTGTACGCGCTTTCTGGTAAAGAGGAGGTGTCGAAGTTGGAAGAGACATCGCATTGCACATACCTCAACTTCTGGTACACGCCGTTATCTTTCCAGAACCAATGCGGAAATGCGGTATGGGATTTCTCGATATTTTCGGATGGCTGTTACGATGCGGGCTCTACGGGCAGGACGTACTGCGTTTATGAGGATCCCACTGGCGCATATACGAGAAATATAACAGGGCAGAGCAGCTATATGTACAACCTGACACTGTCACTGGCACACGGGAACAAAACATACATTGCTACAGTGAATAGCAACAGAAAGGAGGCACCATTGCTGATGGAAAACCTCACAGAGGGCAACGTTACTATAGGGGGGCAAGTAGATGGGCAAGCCGCACAGGCGCCCTCTTTGATCGAGGTGATGGATTACAGCATGAACCAGTATCCAATAGGGATAAGGGCATATGATACCTATGAGCAGTACAGTTCGGCACTTGATGCCAAGCTCGGTTACTATAACGGGTCAGGCGTAGAGTCTTCTGAGTTCTCCTCAATACAGCAGAGCATAAGCTCGTATAACATATACCTGGGAAGATTCCTGAATACGTCTGAGTATAAAGGATGCAGCGTAATTGGCTACAAGTACAGCGCCTACCTTTCCTGCCCAATTACTGCGCCATTGGACTTCACGAACATAACGGTATATCTGGATAACTACACTGCAGATAAGACGCTTTATGTAGATGGCTCCACCATAAACTTGAGGTGATATCATGAAGCTTCAGGCAGCTATAGTTGAAGCAGCACTTGCAACAAGCCTGCTTGCGCTCTCAAGCGTCGCCATAACGGCCTTGGCGTACAATACAGTAGGAGAAGGCCAAGGCCCAGCGCAGCAGATAAATGCGGCATATGACCTGTTCCGCATCATGCAGGGCAACATATCTTATACACGGTGCATAATCAGTGGAGGGGTATGTGCCGATGCAGAATTGAAAGAGATGAAAGAAGTATACGGGCTTGGTTATATGGGGATATATGCAGGAAGGCTTGATGCTCATGCTGGGAACACAACGGCATGCAGCTCCATGTATAGGCTCTGCGAGCCCATTCGGCTTGATGGCTATAGGATAATGTGCATATACACTTGCACAGGATGATATGTTTGGCTGCATTCGGAGTGCTTGTGGCAATATCGGCCGTGATAGCGCTCACTGCATTGCTTGCCTTAGGCAGGCAAGTAGGTTATAGCGCAGAAGTGCAGCAAATATACACGAACTATTCTTACATGCAGGAGGTATCAGCCTTGGGCCTTTCCGCTGCTTCATGCGTTGGCATGAACGGGAGTAGCCTTGCAAGCTTCTATGAAGAGATTGCAGCTTCTGCAATGCTTGATGACATAAACGCTAGCCTGAAGGGAGGCATCATTACAATATATAAAGATTCATATCCCAATATATACAAGATAGTAGACTGCGGCTAAAAAGCTGACTGCGATTCCTGCGTGGCCTTAGTGGTGTAACGGCTTGCACGGAAGACTGTGGATCTTCTAGACCGGGTCCGACCCCCGGCTAAGGCCCTCTTTTGCTTTTACAATCAGCTTTTTGCAGGACAGGATGCAGCGGATTTCTGTATCCAGGCACAATTAACATTCGCTGTACATTTATTGCCACCGAGATCCACATCTGCAATGCTCGATGTTGAGCCGCTAGCACATGTCAGCCCAAATACGCCGCTAAGGTGGTTGTTGGATACAACATCAGCAGTAGAATTATATAGGGACATTGCATAAGTGCCGTAGTATGGTGCGCTGTTTCCTTCTATGGTCATACCGTTCGTGTCATTGAGAGTATACGCACCTATATACGCTGTAACGTTATTTTGCTCCAAGTAGCCGTATGAGTCATTGTATAGGTAAACGCCGTAGTATGGGGCAGTAATGTTATTGTCTGATACCTTGGCATAATTGGAGTTTGATATGTTTACAGCAAATGTATTAAGTACTGCGCTGGAGTTTATCAGTATTGTATTGTTTAGCAGGCTTATGCCCGACTTATCGGCAGTTACGGGCATGGTGAAACCTTTCAGGTAACAGTCCTCTAGTATTGAGCCGCTCGACTTCATGAAGTTAGCGAAGGAACCGCCATTCGTTGCTATTATGGTATGGCCGTTGCAGTTTATTGTAGTAGAATTAGATTCTACAGTAAAGCACGTGTCTCCATACGTGTATTCGTAATCGGATTTCAGGTTGTACGCTGACGGGTATATCGAAAGGGCACATGGCGCCTTGGGGCTTGTTTGGGATAGTGCAGCGAGCCATCTGCAGCCTATCTTTGTCTGACCATAGTTTACGCCACCGTTTTCTGCATCGAGTGGGCTGTTATAACTACCACATATGTAGTCTGTAGAGCTAGCCGATGCAAAGTTATAGGATACGTTGTTGCCTTTTGATTTTCCAGCGAAATATATACCGGTTGATACCGAAGAGATGGTATTATTGTATATACTGTTCTTCGTAGAATTATATAGATATATCCCTATGGCTTTGCCAATGCCGTAATTTACACTATTGTTGATTATGCTTGAATTCTTAGTAACATTGGCATATATGCCATAGTATGTATTTTTAGACATCCTGTTGTAGCGCAGAGTAGCGTTAACTATTCCTGTTAGGTTGACTCCAGTAAGTGCACCAGATACATTGTTGTACAATAATGACACAAGTTTTGACTGGCTTGCCTGTATACCTGTGCCGAAGCCCTTAATAGTGCAATTCTCTACTGTCACATTGCGCCTGCCTAAAAGACTTATGGCAGCACCGCCAGTATGTGCTGAGGTCAATGAATGATAGTTGCAATTCAATACTGTATTATTCTGCAATACACTAAAGCACTTGTTACCAAGGTTTGTCAGGTTAGAGGTCAATAGGTATGTGCCTGCATGATTGAGGTTAGTGCACGAGCTTACGGGATAGTATAGGAGAGTAGGTGATATAGTCTCCGCACAGCTTGATGCCCATGCAGCATCGGTTACCCCGCACTGCGTAGTCTGCAGCAGGTTGTCAGTAACATTAGCAGAATTAGGCGAGGCGAATATGTCCACGCGAGTATTGTTGAATACATAGCCGTGAGATAGTGCATTGCCCAACGAGCTGTTCAGGTATGTCCCGTAAGTATTGTTGAATACACTGAAGCCGTTTATGGTTATTCCGGCAGAATTAACTAAGTAAATGCCATAATTGCCGTACTTCTCTGTCATATTGCTTACAAATATACCTTTTGAGTTGGACAATCCTATGCCGTATTTGTTGGTGTAGTATATTTTCGCATTAGTAACGTTTGAATTAGAGATTGTGCTGAAATATATGCCAGTGCCAGAATGCGTTATGCTGCAGTTATCTATATTTACGCCAGTCTCGGAGGCAGAGTATATTGCAGTTGGTGAGTCGGTTATCGTGTGGCCGTTGCAATTCAATGTAACATCACTCGATGCTATGTTTATGCATGGTGAAGACGTTTGGTTAACATTGACATATTGTGACATGTTGAGGTTGCTTGACAGTGTATATGTGCCTGGCGAGTTTATTGTGCCGCAGCTGTTTATTTTGCTGCCAAGCACTATTTGTGACATGTTGGTCTGTGTGTTTACACCATGGCATTCAAGGAAATTGCAGCCTGTATTGTTGGTGCACTGATTGGCAAGGCCATAGTTGCTGTTTTTGAAGCCAGATGAGGCCTGGCAGTAGAATGATACAGGTGTTGAATATATGTTATTATTTATGAACTTGTTCCCAATGGAATTTATCAGCAGGCCATATTGCGACACAGTATCTACTGTGTTATTGCTCACAGTGTTATTATGCGACTCATTTGTCAAGCTTATTGCACCGCCATATGCAAATGATTGAGATATATAGTTGTTGCTTATAGTGCCGTAACTGGATCCGCTGAAGCGTATGTTCGAAACATAATCGTTAGTCAGGTTATTGTTCTTCACAACGACTGATGTACTGCCTTCTGAATATATACCATATGAAAAGTTTGATATCTCACAATCCTGTATGGAAACATTGTGCTGCCCTACGACCTCGATGCCGTAGCTGAATGGAGGTTTTGTAGTATATGGCCCAGAACCTTTTATCTTGTTCTGGTTGCATATAAACGATACGTCGCTCGCATTTATCAATATACACGACTTCGCACCGCTTGACGATATTGACGATTCAAGGTAGTAATTGCCAGGCTTGCTTATGGTTCCGCATGAATTTATTGCTCCGAGGCGCGTGACGGGCACTGTAGTGGTTGTCACAGTAGTTATAGATGTAGTTACTTTAGAGGGGTGCTCTAGGGCCACAACAGCAGAAGCCACAGCTATTATAGCTATTATTATGATTATCGGCAGCGCAAACCGCTTGAAACCCGAGGATGGCAGCTTGACTTTCTGCAGCCTTTTTGGCCCCTGCGGCTGCTGCTGGTAAACAGGCTGCTGCGACTGTATAGGGCTTTGGGGGGTTATGTCTATCCTCATTCCTTGGTTCTGCTGATCGCCGCTCGGGCCACCGCCTTGGTCCGAGGGCTCGTTACCTGGATACATTTTCTCTTCCTGTCGCAACTGATTTATAATATATCTTTCTTTATATAAAGAGAAATTATTTATAGATAGGCAAAGCCCCAGTAACTCAGTGGTAGAGTGCTTGTCTCGTAATTCAGCGCGAAAACAAGAAGTCGAGGGTTCAACTCCCTCCTGGGGCTATTAACCCACAGTAAGGAACCCTAAGTTAAATTTGATGGAAGAAGTTGAGAAATAATTGCTTGTTTAATGACATAAGGGCTTCGCCCTTATAAACCTATTGCATGCGGGTCCTCTCCGCCGACGATGTCGGCGGTATCCCCGCA
>JBMFWP010000029.1:0-9371 GCA_049965155.1 Candidatus Micrarchaeia archaeon
TGAAGGCGTTCTATGGCCATATTTTGCGTCTCTGTCATTTGAAGAGAATGCCTGGATATCTGTGCTGTCGATTGCAACTAGTCTTATCCGTTTTCCTTTCATCTTTTGATATATTATAAATTCGTAAAGTTCCTTCACGATCTTTGTTGCAGTTTTCCGTACCTTCGAGAATATTGTATGGTTGAAATGCTCTTTGTAGTGCAGCATTCTTCCTATTTCGTTTGTTGATAGAAATTCTGCAAGTTCCCTATCTGTTAAATGCAATATCTGTTTTATCACCAATGCGACAATATGTTTGGCATACTTTCCAGTATGCCCATATCTCTTTGATACTATTCTTGCATACACAAGAACCTCTGGTATTTTATTTCTTATCTCACATATTTTCATGAAATTGCCTCCTGGCAAGACGACCAACGCAAGTTGGCCTCTCAGGAGGTCTGCCACTCACTAATTTCCCCGACGACAAAGAGAAAAGAAAAGAGAACCGGTCCTACAAATTCATAGTCGAAGCAAGAGTATTTAAAAATTCAACTTCCTATGCGTGCATAATCAGTACGAAATTTTCGCAAAGCTATTTATTCATAAACTCTGATAGGTAGACCATACAACATGTTTGAGTGATATTATGCAATTAAGCTGGCTCATAGGAGGTGCGCAAGGGCTTGGCGTAGATACATCAGCCAACATATTCGGTGACGCTGTAGCAAAGAGCGGCTACTACCTGTACGGAAGCAGGGAGTACTATTCCAACATAAAGGGCAGGCATAGCTACTTCACCGTTATGATAGGAGACAAGATGATGAATAGCATATCAGAAAACGTAAATATTCTTGCCACTTTCGATTCAGAGACTGTATTCCAGCATTTCTACCAAGCAAAGGACTTTATAATATACAACAAGGGGCTCGAGGCCACGCAGATAGAGATGGTACGGTCTATGGAGCCAGAAATAATAATGGATTCGGAGGCAATGCTTGAGAAGGCAGGTCTTGGAACGACGCTGCTTGACGCTGTAAAATACGCACAGAAGAAAGGTGCAAAACCAATAGCTATAGACTATGTAGGTGAGCTTGATAAGATAATAAATGCGCTTAAGATATCACCCCCCATAGCCGAACGCGCCAAAAACATAATTGCAATATCCGCAACCTATGCACTTCTTGGTCTAGATAAGAAACACATGCTTGATGCTGTGCAGTCCCGCTTCTCCAAAAGTGAGACCTTTTTGAAACTGAACCTAATGGCTGTAGATGCAGGATTCAGGTACGCAAACAACTTCTACAATCTAAAAGATATAGATGCCAATAAGGCAGTGAAAAGGATACAGGCAGATGGGAATACTCTTTCGGCAATAGGTAAGGTTTCGGGAGGCCTTCGGTTCCAATCATACTACCCAATAACCCCCGCAAGCGATGAAAGCACTTACATAGAAGCAAACCAGATATTAAGCCTTAACGGCACGCAGGATAAGGGAGGGGTTGTTGTTCTGCAGACCGAGGATGAGCTTGCTGCAATAAATGCAGCAATAGGTGCAGCGCTTACCGGCGCAAGGGCCGCTACTGCTACCTCTGGACCTGGATTCTCATTAATGTCCGAAGGGATAAGTTGGGCTGGAATGAACGAAGTGCCTGTGCTGATAAGCTACTATATGAGAGGTGCCCCTGCAACTGGGCTGCCCACTAGAAGTGGTCAGGCAGACCTGAAGTTTGCGCTCAACGTAGGCCATGGTGAATTTCCAAGGATTGTAATCGCTAGCGGCAGCCACAAGGAGATATTCAGCGATGCATCGTGGGCGTTAAACCTTGCCGAAAAGTACCAAACACCCACAATACACATAATGGAGAAGACGCTTGCCAATGCATATTCAATAATCAACGTGGACGATCTAAATATTGGCAGTGTTAAAATTGATCGCGGTAAGCTTGAGACAGATTTGGAGGATTATAAAAGGTTCAAGATGTCCGAGGATGGTATATCTCCTAGGGCATTCCTCGGACAGGCCAGGATGTTTTATACAGGCGATGAGCACAATGCTTATGGCCATATAGACGAATCTGTCACTAATAGAACAAACATGTATAAGAAGAGGCTCGTAAAGCTCGATACTGCAGACAGGGAAATACCTCAGGAGATGAGGCTTAAACAGTTCGGCGACCAGAGCTCCGACACTGCGCTACTGACATGGGGATCTCCTAGCGGAGTGATAGCAGACACAATGGAAGATCTGAACAAAGCAGGTATATCTGCACTTGCCATACAGGTAAAGATGTTCAACCCATATCCGAAGGAGCTCATGCAGAAGCTTCTTGCGGGCAAGAAGAGGATAATAGCAATAGAAAACAATTACTATGCCCAAGGCGCTGAGGTGCTCACAGAAAAAACAGGCATAATGCCTACAAACTACATATTGAAGCTTAATGGCAGGCCAATAATGCGTGAGGAATTCATCGAAGCGATGAAGACCATAATGCAGAAAGGCGAAAAAACGGTGATTCTAAATGGAGGAGCTTAAAGACGAAGAATTCAATGATTGGTGCCCTGGCTGCGGGGATTTTGGGATACTGAGGGCAGAAGACGTAGCCATAAAGGAGCTAGGTCTAAATCCAAACAAGATGGTCATAGTGTCGGGCATAGGGTGCTCCGGAAAGGCGCCGCATTTCGTTGCGGAGAGGATATCAGGCGTACATACTCTGCACGGCAGGTCAATAGCGTTCGCAACCGGAATAAAGCTGGCAAATCCAGATCTGGAAGTTCTAGTCGAAGCTGGGGATGGCGACACATTCGGCATAGGTGTAGGCCATTTTGTGAGTGCAGGCCGTAGGAATATAGACATGACAATAATGGTCCATGACAATGGCGTCTACGGCTTGACAAAAGGCCAGGCATCACCTACTTTAAAGAGGGGCGAACAGACGAAGTCGCTACCAAAGCCAAATATAAACGATCCTATAAACCCAATAATGCTTGCGCTCGCCTCGGGATATACCTTCGTTGCTAGGGCATTCGCATACGATGTCAAGCAGACTACGGAACTGATAAAAGCCGCGATAAAGCATAAGGGACTCGCATTCATAGACATATTACAGCCATGCCCCACATACAATGACATAAACACAAACGAATGGTACAAGCAGCGTGTCTACAACATTGAGATAGATGCAACAGTCAAATCAGAAGACGATGTGCAGAAGAAAATGGATGCAGCAATAGACCTATCTAGGCAGGTAGATAAAATACCAATAGGCATATTCTACCAAAATGATCTTGAGCCTACTTACGAAGCAAGGATAAAGGAAAACATACCCAACTATCCTGCAATAAACCCTGCAAACCAGAGAATAGATAGCAGCGGAACGTCAATCACTTCTATAGACAGCCTCATAAAGGCACTGACCGTATAGCGCAGAAATACATAGAATCAAGAATCGCCGCTTCCGCAGCTGCAATATCCATATTCATCTATCCTGTTGTTGCATATCGGGCACTTCACATCGAGATACTTCACCTCATGAAATGCCTTCTTGTACATCTTTACGTGTGCATCCTCTTTGTCTACCATCAATTCACCTAATAGTATATAATACATCCGGATATAAAAGAGTTATGAGTCTAGAACGCCTTTTATAATTTTGCCTAATATATCCTAATCGCAGCTATAGTAATACCCCCGGTTATAGATTAAAACAGTGAGAATTTGAGATATCTAAGTGAAGATGAAGGCAAGGCACTGAAAAAATATGTCGATATGGCACTGGATTTGGCAACGAAGAGTGACTGCAAGGAGTCTAACTACGGTGTGATAATATTCAAGGATGAAGAAGTTCTAGGCAAAGCCTATAATTATGTCCCAAGGCTTGATAACTATTCATGCGACGTATGCCCAAGGCATCATATGGATTTGCATAAAGGTGTTGGCTTTGAGATATGCTTCTCGATACATGCAGAAGAGGCAGCTATAAACGACATGCTCATAACAAACCATCATAGCATAGAGGATTCGAAAGGTGCAAAGATACTCATAGTCAGGATGAAAGACGGAAAATTTGACCGCCCGAAGGAACAGAAGCCTTATTGCAGCAAATGCAGTGGGAGGATATACACACAAACACTCGTCGACGAGGTAATAATGTGCATTGATAAGGGCTTTGTAGCATTCGGCAGGGAGGAGTACCACATGGAGACCATGAAGAACCTCACGGAGAACTGGAGAGAACAATTGCACATAGCTGAGAGATGATTGCATGAGGGATTTCATAAAGAGGAAGGAGGATTTCGAATGCGAAATCTGCCATGCTGAAGTAAAGGGCAACGGGTACACAGATCATTGCCCAGTATGCCTTTTCAGCAAGCACGTCGATGTGAATCCCGGTGATCGGATGTCCGGCTGCGGCGGCATGATGGAGCCTGTGCATGCAGTCTATGAGCGCACGTACATAATGATAACTTACAAATGCATGAAATGCGGTGCAATAAAACAGGTAAAGGCTGCAGCTGAAGATAATCAGAGCAAGCTTGAAAGCCTGCTGGGTCTCAAAGCTTCTAACTCTATTGAAAAATAACACAATATTCTAAAGGAATAACATGCTATCAAATCGCGGAAATGATGCAAAGGCTATAGACAAGAGCTTCAAATTCCTAATATATTCAAGAGCATTCAGGAGCATAAGCATAATCTATATGACTCTTGCCATGCCACTATACCTAGCTGTTCTGGGCGTCAGCCTGCTAGACATAGGCTTTGTAGTAGCAGGCATGATGGCATTCATGGTAGTTGAAACCCTTTTACTGGGCGCAATGGGCGACCGCTATGGATTCAGGCATGCGCTGCGCATTGCCGAGCTGTTTCCCCTGGCAGGAGCATTGGCGATATACATATCAACCAACTTATATGTCATCATTATAGCAATGATAATAGCAGGCATAGGTGGCACTGCAGGAGGCATGCGTGGCGGGTTTTCCCCAGGGATGACTGCCTTAGTCGCTAATAATTATCCTGAAGAGAGCATTCGTGTAAAGAAATACGGGTTGTTGACTGCCGTAGGTTCAGGTGCATCCGTATTCGGAGCACTCCTCATAACAGCGCATGGATACATTAGCAAGTTTATCGGTGCAGCTTCTGCATTTAGGTCTATATTTCTTATAGCTGCCTTATTGATGCTTTTATCACTAATATCATTGCTATTAGTGAAGGAGTCGGAAAGGCCCAAGAAAACTACAAAGGTAATGAAAGGAAGCAGCTTCAAGTACATATCTAAGGTAATAATTGCGAATTCGCTTGGGGGGATAGGCCTTGGCATTGCGCTGCCATTATTGCCACTATGGCTAAAATTAATGTATCATGCTAATACCTTCCAAATAGGCGTACTATTTGGTGCATCATACATACTGACTGCAATAGGGTCATATGCATCGGCAAGAATATCATACAGATACAATGCGCTCAACGTAGCCTCAATAACTAGGGGCCTAAATGGCGTATTGCTAATAGCAATGGCTCTATCCCCATTCTTACTTGTTGCAGGTATAATCTATTCCCTAAGGGCGCTCAACGCAGGGTTTGGCAGTCCAAATCGCAGTGCGGTAACTATGAGGGGCATCAATAATGAGGATTTTGGGACAGCTTCAAGTGTTCAAGGTGTAGCAAGCAGGGTATCACAGCTCAGCTCGGCCGCATCAGGATACTTAATGGATATATCACTACCAATACCAATGGAAATAGGTGGTGCCTTCCAGGTTGTAAGCGGAGTGCTATATAAGTATTTGCTGAAGGGGTCAAAGCCAAGCAAATAGCTGTCTACCTAGTTACAGATTCGGCTGCCTTCTTTGCCATCTCATAGTGCTCGTGGGCTTTTTCGTTCTTTTCAAAATACTCCCTTATGGGGTCAAGTATCTCGTTAAGTACTTCTGCTGTTGCGTTCTTGAGGTCCATGGGGTGTATGCCGCCCTTTGCGAAAGCCTCCTCAAGCTCTCGATATGACTGGAATTCCAGTGTGCCACCATACTCCTCTTTCCTTTTTATTATGAGCTCGCCGCGCTTGGGGAAAAGCACATACTTGCATATCTCTAGTATCGGGTTTGTTTTGGTATCGCCTTGCTGGCAGTACGCCTTGCCTATCTTCTTGTTAACTTCCTCTTCTGTATTGTTTATGAATATGGCTGTATCTGGCTTTGACTTCGACATCTTGAACGTAATCTCATCATCTATATTCTTGTTCTCGTCAAATCCTCCTCCCATCCTGCCACCCTGTTGCAGGCCGAGAAGAAGGTGATGATGTATTGCTACTGGGGCAGGTTTGCCGAGGTCCTTCGAGATGTCCCTAGCCAGCATGTTAACCTTCCTTTGATCCATCCCGAGCTGGCAGATATCTACTCCCTTCTTGTCATTCAGCATGAATACGTCAGTTGCCTGCATTAGCGGATATATGAGCATGCTTGGGTTTTTGACTTCACTTTCCGTCCTTCCCATTATTGGCACGCTCCGCATTACCCTGTTTATTGTGACAAGCTTTGATATTTTTAGCATCATCTCCCAGTAGTCAATATCTTCCATAAGTTTGCTTGCCCATATAAATTTGGTGTGATCCATATCTATGCCGCACGCTTTCCAGCCATCAATAAAGTACTCCCCTGCCATGTGTATCTTCTCCATATCTCCTCCTAGCTTGTTGTTCAGGTAGGCAAACCAATCTGCTATATACATGGTAAACTCTACACCAACTGACATGAGCTGATTCGCTTCTAAAACGCTTGCTAAGCCGGTGCCCAAGTGCATCAGCCCTGAAGGCTCGAAGCCGTTGTAAGCTACTGGGTGTGTTTTCTCAGAAAGCATGCTGCGCAATTCCTCGTCTGTTATTATTTCTTCGGTCAAGCCCTGCCTTATCACGGCTAATCGTTCTTCTGCATCCATAGGAATCCTAATAGATATTTGTGTGCTAAGGTTAAAACCCTTTTGTGTTATGCCTTTGCCAACCTAAAGGCTTCCTAAAAAGGCTTAAATATCTCCTAATACGCGTTAATAAGCACAGGCGTCTACGATGAATACTAAAAAATACCCATTAGAGGTTCATATCGATGGCAGCATAATAAGGGAAGGCAAGGATATAGCAAGCAAGAAAGACATTACTGTGGAGGAGGGAGTAAATGGCCTCCTGAACTTCATTCAGTACCCATATACAAATGAAGATTCTGATGCTCTGGCAAAGGCCTTCCAGGCAAAAGGCCACGATGGCAAGCCTTTCATAAGGGATAAAAAGAGCATGCTATTCATAGCCGGTGGAGGAGCAATAATGGGCAGCATGGACAGCATATTTAAGAATAATCAGATAGACAGATTGGTTGGCATAGACCTAAGCTCGGCGCAACTATGCAACTTCAAGTACCTTGCCCGGCGTGCAGCCTTAGAGGAGACCAAAGGCAAACACTACTTCTTAAGGCGCGCACCGATCTCGTCAAATACTCAGACAAATGCCATAACCATTGTTTACGGCAATCAGGAGATAGACGAGAAGATTTTTGGCTATCCTCTCGAGATAGATTCAAAAGAGAGGGCAAGGCGCTACTTTCAAATTCCAGCGAAGGGTACATATTCCTCAAAGCACCATGTAGATCTAGTAAAAGGCGATATCGTAAAATATTTGAAGGATGTTGAAGCAAGCAAAGCCCCGGATCTACTGTATATCTCAAACCTGTCGGAATGGTCTGGAGGCAAAATATATAGTGAAATACTGGATACAATAAAGTCAGAAGATAAGTTCGCCCTAGGCACTGTGATAGTGGGCACGCATAAATCAGAAACGTATATAGCTGTTAAGGTCTTGAATGATAGCAAGCCCGAGATAAAGACATATCAGATACGCAATTGACGCGCGTGCTAGCAATCTTTTGCAAGATGCGAAGCGTAAAGTGGGCCCGAGGAGAGTTGAACTCCTGTCTCCAGCGTGTAAGGCTTATGCACCTGTCTAATAGAAGACCGGTTTGGCATCATACCGTTGGACCACGAGCCCACTATTTCGATACACTTTCGCAGAAATCATTTATCTTATTTAGGGAATACCCTAATATTCCTTTCGGTGGCAGCAGCACTATCCTGAAATGGTTTGGTGCTCCAAAGCCGGAGCCTCTTGTGAGCTGGATATACTCTTTCTTTAGCAATCCTACCACAAAATCCTTATCGTCCTTAATATTGAGCATGTCCATCCTGAGCTTAGGCAGTATGTAGAACGCACCATTAGGTCTCACTACATCTAGATACTCATTCTTTTTAAGTATGCCGTAAGAGTAGTTTACCCTCCCCTCTATCTCGCTCACCATGCTTTTTATTGCCTTTGAATGCTCCTTCACATTTGACATGCCCTCAGCAAACGCATATTGTGCAGGTGTATTGACCGATAGCCTAACTTTTGCAAAATTCCTAAGCCTCTCTCTAAGCTCCAGCGAGAGCCTGTCCCTTTCGGGGAGCAGCATCAAACCCAGCCTAAAGCCCGTTGCGTCGAAATCCTTCGACGCGCCATTGAGTATCATATACGGTTGTCCTTTCGCTACTTTCGATACGCTTGTGAACTGTGCCCCGTTGAAAACTATTTCATCGTATATCTCATCGCTCACTAGCAGCAGATTGTTTTCATTCGCTATCTCCGCTATATCCTCAAGTATGCTTTTCTTCAGGACCGTTCCTGTGGGGTTGTTTGGGTTGGTTATTAGCACATATTTTACTTTCTTCATCTCCTTGTTTGCCCGCATCCTTTTTATTGAAGCTCTTACATGCTCTATCTCTATATTCCAGCCATCCTTCTCATCATAGTTTTCGAATATCGGCTCTCCTCCTGCGAGCTTCAGCCGCGGTATGTACGCTGTATAATATGGCTTGAAGATTATTGCCTTTTCGCCTGGGTTAATCATCACGTCGTTTAGGAAATGCAGCGCTTCTGATATGCCTGCTGTAGCTATTATGCCGTCAGAATCTATATGCAGGCCGTACATCCTGCTGTATCTATCTTGCACCGCTTCCTTGAGCTCGTCTATGCCTGTTGCATCAGAATAGTATGTCTTACCTTCCCTAAGTGCCTTGACATATGCATCTATGATATACTTGGGCGTAGGGAAGTACACTGGTGGGTCTCCGCGATTCAGCTTTATAATCTTCTTTCCGCTCTTGTATAACTTTGTGGCAAGCTCGTCTTCCTCGAGTATAGGGTTTATCGCGTAAGCGCTGCGTTCAGATAGTATTCCCATATCACCACTCATTCGACTAATTTAATACATTACCTATTACTAATATGTGTTTATACTCTTTGCTACTTACTTACTAACCAGCTTGGCATCATCTATGACGTATGTGCCCTCCCCCTTTCCGTGCTCTATATGCGCCT
>JBMFWP010000030.1:0-8986 GCA_049965155.1 Candidatus Micrarchaeia archaeon
ATTCGGGAAGTCAAGCCTGTAGAGACAATGTAAGGCCTTCCGCAAGAAAGGCGGTTGCCGAGGAAGCAGGAACTATACGGGTGGCATCATGACAATTGCTCATAACCACCCTGGAAGCCCACGGCTGAAGCCGTGGGAGGGTGTCACGACACGATGGCATGGCACGAAAGGTGCAAAAGGATTCTTGCGCAATACAGTACCTACAGCCCTATATGTGTTTGGATTGCCTATGCGTTCTGCTATCTGTTTATATGTGGCAGTGCTACCCTTAGGTATTGACATTACCTCTAGAAGCATAGCTTTCTGGAAATCAGTCATTCCCATTGCGTCCATGGCTGCCCGCAGAGCTGAAATGCTATGCACATTTGATGGATAAATTTTTGCTTTCATAAGTATACAAGAACATATTCATCAATCAGTTTATATTTGTTTATTCCATAGTATAGCGTGTGGTACCATGGCTAAAAAGACCGATGACAAGAGCGGGCTAAGGGTCTGGCTCGATGGCAAGATCATTGATTATAAGAAGGCAGTAGTGCCGATATTGACGCACTCGCTACAATATGGAAGCGGCATATTTGAAGGGATAAGGAGCTATGAAACGGATAATGGCGCTGCAATATTCAGGCTGCACGACCACGTCGAGCGCTTCATGAACAGTATGAAGATATATTCAATAAAGAGCCCATATAGCAGCAACAACATAGAGGACGCCATAAAGAAGGTTGTCAAAGCCAATGGCTTCAAATCAAGCTACATAAGGCCGTTTGCGTTCTACAATGATGACAATATAGGTGTAAACCCTTCAGGAAAGAGAATAAGCATATATATAGCTGCAGTGCCTTTTGGCGCATACTTTGGCGCAGGGAAAGATAGGGGCATAAGGTGCAAGGTATCATCATGGCATAGGATAAGCTCAAGCATATTGCCAGTCCAGGCCAAGGCGAGCGGCAATTACCTCAATTCCATAATCGCTGGAAACGAAGCGAAGGCATCGGGCTTTGACGAGGCAATACTTGTGTCGGCAGAGGGGTTTGTGGCTGAGGGGCCAGGCGAAAATATATTCATAGTCAAGGATAATGTGCTTGTAACGCCGAGCAAGGAATCTGATATACTGCTTGGCATAACTAGGTACTCGCTTCTAGAGGTGGCTGCTAGCATGGGCTTTACAACGGAGGAAAGGCTGATAAAGCGCGAGGAGCTTTATACTGCTGATGAGCTGTTCTTTGCAGGCACTGCTGCAGAGATAACACCAATAGTGAATGTAGACGGGATAGAAGTTAGCAAGGGAATAGGGCCGATAACAAAGACATTAGCGGACAGGTACAACAGCATAGTGCACGGAAAGGATGACGAATTCAGGGGCTGGCTGACATATTTATAAAGATTGCGTGGTGCTTTGCAGAATAGAGTTGCACATAATGCAAGGAGAAGCAGGATGCGGCGAGAAGAGAAGAAGGCAGAGCACAGGCTGAGGAATGTTGGCATACCGGCGCTGCTCGCAGCATTGAGCATGCTGGTTGTAGCATATGCGCTGCATTACATGAACTTTGACATAGCGCAAGGCAATGCATCGGGTCCACTCATATTTGCTTCTATGGGCGCGAGTGCCTTTATACTGTTCATGACTCCGAGGGCCAAGGCAGCGCACATTTCGAAATTCGCTAAGAGCTATACCTGTGCTGGGCTAGTGGGCTACTTTGGCTTCATGATTAGGCCCTTCATAGGCATGTATGCATCGCTTACTGCGGTGGTGCTTATTGCTACCATAGTGCTCGTGCTAGCCAAGGCGGAGCACCCGCCTGCAGTAGGAATAGCTGTCGCCTTCGTTCTGTACAATGTTGGAGCAATGGGCATACTTGTGGTAATATTAGGTATGCTGCTGCTCATAGTGATGAGGATATTACTTGAGAAGGCGGTGTTCGTAATGGAGCATGACGTAGACCGACTCGTTGAAAAACTGTGATGGCTTATGTATGTAAATACACTTATCAGAAGTGCACATGTGGAGCCTATAGAGGGCGATATAAAGAGCGCTGCAGAAGACTTTGTAGTAGAGGAAATAACTAAGGCTGGAGTAACCTTAGAGGTAGGCAAGCAATACTCTGCGCAGGACCTAGGTCTTGAAAGCAGGCCAGGAAAGTTTTCCATATTTGTGCTGCAGAAGAAGAACTGGAACACATTGCAGGCGCTTAGGGCGGTTGCTAAGCACAATAGGAGGGGCATAAAATCAGTATCCTTTGCAGGCACGAAGGACCGTGCATCTATATCGACGCAACTGTGCAGCCTTTTCGGTGCAACTCCGGAGAACATGCTCTCCATGCATGTTAAGGATATAAAGATAAACGGAGCTTGGCTGAGCGATTCGCAGGTGAGGACTGGAGATTTGTTAGGCAATAGATTTACGATAAATATAGTTGTAAATGGCGATATAGATGAAGCTAAGAGGAAGCTGGAGGCAATAGGGACTGAGCTTGGTGGGATATTCCCAAACTACTTTGGCAGCCAGCGTTTTGGCAATAGAGGCAACAACGTGGATGTCGGAGTGCACCTGCTCAATGGGGATCTCAAGTCTGCAGCCCTGGCATTCCTAACTGATTACGAGAACGAAAAGATGGATGAATCAGTCGAGGCAAGGAAGAAGCTCGCTTCCGAAATGGATTTCAAAGCGGCGCTGGCATATTTCCCATTATATTTAAAATATGAAAGGCAAGTACTGGACTATCTGTGGAAGTATCCAGGGGATTATGCCAACGCAATGCGTAGGCTTCCCAGGCAATTATTCCTTATGTTCGCGCATTCTGTTGAGTCCTATATTTTCAACGCGGAGCTCGCAGACAGGCTGGCCTCAGGGGTAATCGAGCCAGTAGAGGGAGATTTAGTATGCACAGCCGGAAGGCTAGGCTTTCCAGACCTGTCCCATATTGGGCTGTATAACAGCGGGGCTGCAGTACAGCAGTTTGCCGTTGGAAATCTAGTAGGGTATGAAACAAAAGATTTGACGGACTTTGAAGCGTCAATGCTGGAAAAGATGGGCCTGAAGCTAGAAGATTTTAAGGCAAAGAGCATACCAGAGCTCAATTCTAAGGGGGGCAAGCGCGTTTTCTTCGCACCGTATAACGGCTTCGAATATATTGATTCGGATGACAAGTCGGTAAAGCTTCGCTTCTCCTTGCCTTCAGGCTCGTATGCGACATCGCTGCTAAATGAATTTGTTAACCGCAAGGAATAAGGATCGTTCGCACAGTCAAGAGCAAGTAATAAATATGATATGCATGCATTGGATACCCAATAGGTCATCCTATGGAAAATAAGACAAAAGAGAATAGTAAGTACATACCAATAAGCAAGGCAATCGAGTTCCGCCTGGATGATTTCGGCGGCGATAGCCGCTTGGATGCAGAGTTGAAGAACGCGATCGCCATAGGCCTACACATGCTAAGAAATGCCGAAGTAGGCTCTGTAGATGGAAGAGAAATAGTTATAAAAGCAGTATCTGATGAGTTCTACCTTGCTGATGAGAAACTGGTCTCCCAAGTCAGGAGCATATTCGCAGAAGTGATAGACCCGATAATGCTGGAGCTTCACAACCTCGAGATCAGGAGGATGAAGCGCGTAGATTTTGAAATGAATTTTATAATCAGTGATTATATAAGGCCCTGCGCAGCGAGAATAAATGATATTATGGAGAAGGGAGAGGTAAGCGGAGATGTGAACATCAAGAATGGGGTTGTTTATCCTGTGATAATCATGCCAATAGTAAAAGGCTTGTATATCAATCTGAAGTTCTATTCTGCACTTGTGGATGAGATGGTGCGCCTTGAGGATGACGAAGAGTCTAAAGCGCTTATAAAAGCACTGGCTTTCAAGAGATGATAAGGTGAGCGAACGGCAGATTCAGATGCATGTTTTCATACAGGCTCCGGATCCTGAAAGAGTCGAGTCATATTTGGTAGAGAAGGGATTTGGCAAAGGCACCGCAATAGGCAGGGGCATGCTCCTGATGGATATTGACGAAGAGAGCGGTGCAGTCGATGCAATTATGAGGCTGCTCAACTCTGACATGTTCTTGCGGCGCAGGGTCAACAGGGTGTATTTATGCGACAGCTCCGAAGAAGATATAGGCGCATCAATCAGGGCGATCGAGAGCAGGATAGATGCTGGGATGCGGTTTAGGGTGGTAGCGTATCCCAAAGCAATTGAAGGCACTATAATAGACAGGCTTGATTCGAGCGGCGCAGTGCTTGACCCGAAAGGTTTCACGCAAGTAGCCTACATTGTCAGTATCATGGGCAAGCATTTCCTTGGGCTAAGTGGAAGGGACAGGTATTTTGCCAGATCTGATACTCCTGATAACCAGCTCTCACGCGCATATTACAAGATAGCGGAGGCGTTTGAGAGGTTTGGCATGAATATTGACAGCAAATCAAGGGTTTTAGATATAGGCTCTGCGCCAGGCGGCTGGAGCCAGTATCTATCGGACAGGGCAGGTTTATGCGTGGCTGTTGACCCAGCAAAGATGGAAATAGAAAGGGAAAACATAGAGCATATAGAGAAGACGTTCCAGGAAGGCATAAAGGAGATAGAGGAAAAAGCCCCATACGATTTAATAGTGTGCGATGCAAATATAGACCCACGGCATGTTGCGGATTTCATTGTAGGCAGCCCTGGGCTGGTTTCCAGTAAGGGCACAGTTATCATCACATTAAAATTGAAATATAAGTCAGGGAAGTCTGTTCAAAAAGTAATAGATGAAACTTCTAACATAATGTCAAAAGTTTTTAATAGCATAACAGTAAAGAGGCTATTGTCAAACACGCTAATGGAAGCAACGCTGTGTGCACGCGCTTAACCCTTAGACATGCTCCTATTATATATTGATAGGAATGAGTACCATGCCAGGCTTGGCTTGCCGGATACTGGATCTGAGAGGTTTAGTAGCCCAAAATCGTTTCCAACAGGGCCGTCAGAAAGCCCCCACAGATCATACCAGTATACCCTCTTTATGTATGGGTATTTACTGAACAAGTCGAACGCCTGCACCATAAATTCTTCTTGGTTGCTCTGGGAATATCCCACGCTAGCATTAGAGCTAGAAGGTATGCCAAATTCAGTTATCCATATTGGCTTGCCCGTAAGCGCTTCGTACTTGGATATCCATGCAGACCACGTTTGCACAAGCGACTGGTTCATAGGCCCTGCTGTAGGAGGATATGCATGAATGGATATGGCGTTGCAATATTTTCCTGCCCCATAGCCCCATACATCTGAATACCATTGGTATATACTGTAGCTGCCTATTGGTGCACCGCCAAAGCACACTATTGTAGCGTTGGGCTCGGCAGACTTTACTATAAGGTATGCACTTCTTGTTATTTGGTAATAGTTGTAGGCGCTGCCGTTAATGTATCCTTTCTGGAATGTAGGCACCCATGGCTCGTTCCATATCTCCCAAGAGTGTATCCATGGGTAGGCCTCAACTACGGCGCGAACGCTTTCATTCCATGTGGTCAGATTCCAGTTGTTGTTTGAAAAGCCGCCAGGAAGGGTGTCGTAATCGAGTATGCCCAAGTAATGCGCACCATATCTTCTATTCTGCATTGACAGTGCCTCTTCCTGCGAAGTATTCTGGCTGATATCCGTCCGGTAATACATAATGCCTGCCTTTAGGGCAGTTATTGTAGAGCTCTGGTTGTTGTGCGTTCCTATCCCAACTACAAAATTGTACTTGCTTTCTATCCCACGGGGGTTTTCTGGCTGCAGGCATACAAATGCAAAGGTTATTGCAAATACAATAATTGCTGCTACCAGTATTGTAGGTATCCGCTTGTTCAGTGAACGCATTGCTGCACACCTTTTCCATGAATCGGTGAAGCGCCAGGGTAGGGATTTGAACCCTAACGTCCTTGCGGACACCGGTTTGCCTGTCGCATCACAATTCAGCTCTCGATGTTTTGCAAACTCGAGACCGGCGCGTTACCGGATTCCGCCACCCTGGCACATTATATTTTAGCAGCGAGCAATTTTTATGGCTATGGCAAAGGTGTACCTAAATCCGTGCATTCAATCGAAGCTTCAGATCTAAAGGGCACAAGTTTATATATCAGTGCAAAACGCTTATATTTATAGGCTTATATGTGTTAATACGTATCATTAGATTATTGCGTGTGGTAGTTGATGCATTTCTATAATGAGGACAACGACAAAAAGTTCTCTGTAAGGATAATAACTGTAATAATATTTGTATTGATGGCAGTAGCAGGGATAGGCTTTTCAGCCTATCTGATATACATATCACACAGCCTGTATATGTATGTTCTGGCAATACTGTTCACAATACTCTCAGTGGTATCTGGCTTCTTCAATATTTTTGCTTCCGCATTCTATTACAGGTCGTATTTTTATGATAGGTACTTGAACACCATTAATAGCAATTTAAAACCACTTAAGAGAAAGCCAAAGGTCGCAATCATAATTCCATTATACAACGAAGATGTGGAGAGCGTTGAGAAGAACGTGCTTAGGCTTTTCGAACTCAATTATCCAAAGAAGCTGCTGCATTTCTACATTGCTGATGATTCGACAGACGAACAGAAAGCAAGAGCAATATCGGAATTCTGCAGGGATAACGGCATAACTTATATACACAGGGAGAACAGGAAGGGCTTCAAAGCAGGGGCTTTGAATAATGTAATAAAGAGAGTATATGAAGAATTCATAGCCATATTTGACTATGATGAGTACCTTATAAACAAGAATTTCCTTATTGATCTTCTGCCATACTTTTCTGACAAGAAGCTCGCTTATGTTCAGACTGAGAAGAGATATAAGAAGAGCAGCGGGCTTTTCGAGCAGTCGATAGGGCTATTCGATGCCTTCTTCTTCAAATTTATACAGCAGGCCAGGGGCAGCAACAATACGGCAATATTTGCAGGTTCATGCGGCATAATAAGGAGGAGCGTTTGGAAGGAGCTAGGCGGCTTTCCGGAGTATGTAATAGAGGATACTTTCTTCAGCTTTGAAGCTGACATGAAAAAGTACCATAGCCTATATATTCCAACTGTATATGCAGAAGGCAAGCCAATAAAATCGTTCACGGAATTAGTAAGGCAGCAGTGGCGCTATAATTATGGAGACACGCAGTTCTTGTGGTACTTCTACATGCACAAGAAGCCCAAGAGCATGAGCCCCCTATCACATATAGATTACATAACGCACGGATTCGGACTGAACTACATATCAGTAATTCTGGTGCTCTTCACACTCGTATCCGTAATGATAGTCTTCTCTGCAGTGCATTTCGTGCCACTCACTATAAGCCAGGTATTCCAACAGCAGTACATAGGCACTGACTTGGAGATATTTGGAGGTGTGGCCTTTTTACTGTCCCTTATAGCGCCAGTTATAATAACAAAAATATACTTCAACTCGGTCAAGAAGGGCCTTATGATATTCATGCTCAACTTCAGCCTAGCAATAGTGAGGACTAAGGCGGCTTTCGCGGCAATACTTGGTAAGAACCCTGCGCTCAAGTGGAATAGGCCAGAAGGGAGGAGGAAGCATGATATAGTGTTTGCTATAACAAACACCAAGCTAGAGCTGGCCTTTGGCATAGCCCTGGTTGCGCTAGGAGTAGTTGCAACTGCACAGCACAACCTTGCAGGAGGAATTTGGCTGCTTTGGTATGCAGCGCTCTACATGCTGGCAACAGTATTCATATACAAATATGGTTGAACATAGAAGGTTTTCAAATGATATACATAAGGTTCCATAATACTGACGATGGTCTTATACTGGCAATGTGCGATTCGTTGCTTATAGATAAAGTTTTAGAAGAGGGCGAAGTGTATATAGACATAAAAGACTATTCCGAATTTTATAAGGGAGATTTAGTAGAGCCAGGTCAGGCGAAGGCGCTGATAGTTAAGGATGAGATAAGAGCTGCCAATATTATCGGCGATGAAGCTGTTGACGTGGCAATAGACAGCAACATAATAAGGCAGGAGAATGTTAAAAAGGTAAATGGCGTTAGGTACGCGCATGCTTACAAAGTAGACAAACCTGGCCAGGAGGAATACACGGAGCAGTAGCTATTGTGGGTTCTTCAACCTCATTATTGCTTCTGCTATGTCCCCATTTGCGTCTTTGAGTGCTTGCTCCGCCTTTTCTCTGTCTTCTATACCTGCCTTCTCCATAACCATACGAATGTCGTCATCTGTAATTTCTATATCAATGCTTTTTTCCTTCTCCTCTATATCCCCTGATATCTGAAAGCTTACCATACCCTGAGCCTCTATTTTGGTTACTTGCGGGTTGCGTATTAATATGTCGCGATCGCTGCATGATATAGTAACTGAGTCTGCGCTCACTTCTGAAGATTTTATGCCCATCTTTGACATTAGGTTTTTTAGTGTCCTTGGATCCATGTTTGGCATCATAAAAATCACAACTATTTATAATTATTAAGATGAAACACATTTATATATGAAACGCCAAAAAGACATATTGCATGATGTAGTTTGGGTGGGGTTTTGAAGCTTCAGAGCGCTATGGAATACTTGATGACCTATGGGTGGGCAATACTTATTGTTGCAGTAGTTTTAGCTGCGCTTTTTGAACTTGGCGTTTTTAACACTTGCGAGCGGGAAGTCCCCCTGCGTAAGCTGGGGGATGAAAGCGAGCAAAATGCATTTACAGAAAAAGTATTTATGGTTATAATAAATATATATCAACTATGATAGTATGAATTATGAATTAGATAAAGGCGCACATTCCGTATATACTTTGCAATACCACTTTATACAAGTAGTAAAATACAGAAAAAAGATATTTGTGGATGAAAAATTGATAGATTTCCTTAAGCAAAAGGCAAGGGAAATAAGTGAATCTTTTGAAGTGAAAATAATTGATTTAGAGTGTGATAGGGACCATTTTCACATGATATTTAAGTCAAAACCAACACTAGACATACCAAAATACATAAATG
>JBMFWP010000031.1:0-8524 GCA_049965155.1 Candidatus Micrarchaeia archaeon
AATACTAAAGCAGGTTAATGAGATTTGGCGTTTTTATTTACTTTGTGTTTCCTTTTTAGCTCTCCGATCCCACCGACATACTTGCCATAGTTGTGATCCATATAGCCAAAAAGGAATTGCAATAACGGTTTCCAGTAGAATTGCGTGTTATTTCTGTACTCTTTGCCAGTTTTGTAATCAGTAAACGGATTAAACGGCACGATATCTGTTTTTTGGTGTAAGCAAAGATAGGTATTGTCGGTTCTTTGGTTGAAGGGTCTAACCTATACCATATACAGCCACTTTGACAAGCTTAGTATACGCAGCTAGTGCCCCTTTATTCCAAATTCCTTCATTATCTTCCTAAGCTTTGGCCAGATGACTAAGGTGCAATATGGATTGAGTTTGTTGTTTTCGTAATAATCCTTGTGGTAGTCTTCTGCAGGATAGAACTCAGTCAGCTTTACTACCTCAGTTGTTATTGGCTTCTTGTACTGCAGCCTTATACTATCTATGTAATTTATAATTGCTTCCTTATCGGAATCATCCTGATAGAGCACTATAGATCTGTATTGCTCTCCGACATCTGCTCCCTGCTTATTCTTTGATGTTGGATCGTGCATGCTAAAGTATATCTCAAGGATTTTCTGAAGAGGTAGTATTGATGGATTGTATTCCACCTTTACAACTTCGGCATGTCCAGTAGTGCCGCTGCATACTTCTTTATAGGTAGGGTTTTTTGTGTGGCCTCCTGCATACCCTGGTTGTGTGCTTATTATGCCGTTAAAAAGCTTGTATACCGCTTCGGTGCACCAGAAGCATCCTGCACCCAAATATATAATCTTCGATTGCATATAGTATAGCTTGTCAATCAGGTATAAAAATCATTGATATGGAATTCACGCAATGCCTTACATTTTTCTTTGTGAGGTGCTCGCCTTCAAATACGTGCCCGAGATGCGCACCACAGTTTGCACATTCTATTTCAGTCCTATGCCCGTCTGGGTCTGGCACTCTCCTTATCGCGCCCTTTATCTCGTCATCGAAGCTAGGCCATCCACAATGGGCATCAAACTTGTCTTCTGACCGGTATAACTTTGCTCCGCAACGCTTGCAAACATATGTGCCTTTCCTGAATTCATGTTCATATTCACCGCTGAATGGCCTTTCAGTGCCCTTATAAACTATTACTCTCTCCTCTTCTTTAGTGAGCTTCCTAAATCTTGTTTCTTCCGCCATAGTCAACACCTAGTATGATTGATTATCGCTTCCAGGTAAATTGTCATCGCTATTCTTGTGAATCAGGTTAACGTATATCAGTATGCTTATTAGCGCAGCAAGCACTATCAAGCCGCCTATGCTAAAAGCAAGCAGGTATGAAGAGGAAGGGCTGCTGATTAATATTGAATTTAGGTTCATCGCACCGCCAAATAGATATGGGTATTCTGCAAGCTCGAAGATTGCTATGCTTATGAATAGCGTAATTATCATTGCATACCTTGACGCTTTGCTCCTTATAGCATGCATGAATAGAGTTATAGCTATTAGCACAACGGGTATTGACACAAGAGCAATATTACTTAACAAATGGTCTATGATGTACTGTGGATATGCCTGCAATGCTATCAATATTATGACTACGGCAAGAACTGCACTGAGAATCTCTGCACCCATGTCCCTTATATCAAATATCACCATTGCAGCAAATAATGCCAAAAGGGCAGCAGAGACAAAGATCATCAAGCTGAAAGGATTGAAAAGCAGGCTTGCCATATCAAGGCTGTGTGAAGACAGACTTATACCTATACCACTTACAGAAGAGGATAGCACAGACAGGGCAAGGAATGCTACGATTACAGTAGCTATGCTATAGACGCGCAGGTATACCCTCTTTGTCGAATCCCTGCTGACGTATTCTCCATATGCCAGGAATGCGTTTCTAAATATTAAGAATAAGGCTGCAAGTAGTACGGGCAGGATGTATATTGTGCCTGCAGCAGGGAGTATATTGGGATAAGTCGCTTCCAGGTCAACAACATAGAAAATCGCAAAAGTGCCATTTATTTCCCACATAGGCATTAAGTACTTCATTAGCTTATCGTTCAGCCTATATGATAGCAGAATTAGCAGGGCTATGCCAACCTCTATCAAGAATGCAGTTAAGAATAATGCAAAGACCACATAGTTTATGAGTATCAAGTCATCCATCATTGGTCACCAAGCTCCTTCTCCAATGGCCTGCTGTCAAATATCTTCTTTAACACGTAAGCGGTAGCTGGAAGTATTACTATATAAACTATGATTATACCTATTGCCAAAGGCACTATGCTGGCAGATTGGTTTGCAGCTTGCTGCACTGTCATTACGTTGTACACTATCCAAGGCTGCCGCCCAACCTCATCAACAACCCAGCCGCTTTCAAGCAGTATCAATGCAAATGCGGAGAATGCCACAAAGAGCCACAGCATCATGCGGTTCTCGAACACATGTTTCTTCAGGAGTGCAAGAAGCAGCACCGCCAGGCAGAAAAATCCAAGGCCAAAGCCAACAAGCACCATCAGGTCAAATAAATCGTGTATAAAAAGAGGGGGCCATGTTGACCTAGGGAATTGATTAAGGCCCGGCACTACTGTAGAAGCAGTGCCGTTAGCGAGTATGCTTTGCAGGTTTGGCACAGATATGCCCCCCACTATTGAATTTGTAGATGCTGAGTATATGCCGAATATTACTTCAGGAGCATGCGATTGTGATACCAAATCCAATTCCAGTGCGGCATATTTCTCGGGTTGCAGATGGAGAAGCATCGGTATTGAAAGCAAGCCGCTTACTATAGATAAGATTGTAGCCACGAATATTATGGCGAATGTGAGCTTTACCGCTTTTTTGTAGTAATCGTGCTTCTTTTTGTCTTTAGTTTTTAGCAGCATTATTGAGAAGTATGCAAAAAATATTGATGTACCAGCGAGGTATGATGTAGATATGACATGAAATACTTCTATTCCGGTGGAAGGAGTGTTAAACACTGCGACAGGGTTAACACCTGTTATTGTGCCGCTCGATATATATGCAGCAATATTGAAGCCGACAGGGGTGTTCATAAAAGCGTTTATCATAGTTATCAAAACGCCAGAGAGTGCTGCAAAAAATCCTATAGATATAATTATGGCGAGCTTAGCATAATCATTCTTTATCTTGTGCCTTGAGTATAGGTATACGCCAAGGAGTATTGCTTCTCCAAAGAAGGCGAATACCTCGGTGAAGAAAGGCAATATTGCTACGTTGCCAACAAGCTGCATAAACTTAGGCCATAGGACCAATAGATTTACCGCAACTAAGGTTCCTGAGGCCGTACCTACTGCGAACAGCACGGCAAGAGCTATTGTCAACCTGCTAGCAAGTATGTCATAATGCTTGTCATGGTATTTCAAGTAGATGAACTCGGCAGCGGCTATTATCACCGGTAGGGCTATGCCTATTGTAGCTAATATTATATGCACGCCCAATGAGAAGCCCATAGTGAAGCGGTCATATACTGTTATAGGTATCATAAATGCGCCTTATATGAATCCTAGCCAAAGAAGCAGTATGCCTATGAACTCAGAGTAGTATAGAAAAGCGGGTATGGCAGCTATATAGAGCGTTCCTGCCACCGAGACAACTACAACGCCAGCTATGATGCTCAACATCTTCACATTGTGACTGCGCAGGTAGCTTATCGCGGCTATAGCTATTAGTATAGCTGCTGCTGGGAATGTTACTATTGAGGAGGTTATCACAACAGATAAGGGCAAAAATCCGAACACTATGTGGTTGGTTATCACGTTGACTATATTCGATGAGTATAGTGAGTATGCTAATAGTACTGCCGCTATTATTGAATATATATAGTAAGAAGCCCTGAGCCTGCTCGATTTTACCAGCTGCATCGACCCTATCGCCAGGCTTTCTACAACCATCGCCACAACAAAAAGGTAGAGCGCGATAAGAAATTCGGAATATATCCCAAAAGCAAAGATTACCTCTAACAATACCCCTACTGCAAAGAGCCACATGCCTGCGCTCCAGTATAATAAAGACTTTGATCGGTTGCGCACGTACCTGTAGCTCATTATTATTGCCAAGCCAACTGTAAGTGCCAGTATAAGCAGCGTGGAAAACTCCACAAATGCCTGCGAAGCTAGTATCCCTGCCATGATTCTATTTCAAACCAACGCTTTTTATGCATTGCCAGGATTAGATTTTCCAGCACTACCTTATGCTAAGTATGTCCTCTACCTTCCTGTTTATGGATAATGCGTTCCTGCGCGTCACTGTATAGTAATCCGTAGTGCGGTTCATCTCGTCCAATGCTACGAAGAACCAGCCGCTGCCATTCATCCTCCATGCTATGAATGTATGCATCTTCGTATTAGACGCCCACTGCTTAAGCTTTTCTATCTTCTCCGCTTCTATTGAGATACTGGTCTTTTCCCACGCCTTGCATTCGAACGCCAAGCCGGTGCCGCCCTTGAAAGCTATTATGTCGGGGCCCAAGGAATTGACGCCGCTGCCAGCAGCCCTCATCACGGAGTAGCCTTTTGAGTATAGGAAATTCAGCAGCTCCCTCTCTCCCCTTGCCCCTTTTGAATATCTTTTCATGCAAACAATTTATTCTTACAATGCAAAATATAAATAATGGAGTCTGTATCCCGAAATGCACGTTTTTACATTTTTCCAGTTGACAAATAAGGTTGTATAAAAGAAAATAAGAAAGCTTTTTATAATGTACTACTTATAAGTTTATCCGTTGGTTAGAAAACCAAAAGTGGTCTATATGGTAAGCGACGACGAAAGAGAATATGTAAAGGACGATGACAGCGACGACGAAGACGACGAAGACGACACCGACGTTGGGGACGATGACGATGATGATGACGACTCCGACGGCGACGACATGAATGACGAGTGAAGGCACTTAGCGCAGGGATTTGTTTATTTTATTTGTTAAGGCTTATCCTTTACTTTTATATTCGATATTTTCATACTATTTCAGAGTTGCACGCAGTTGCACCGAATCTTTAGGTTAGGTTTATATTTGTGCAGTATATAAGCATATTATAAGGGGTTCTTTATGTCTAATGGTATAGAGCTGAATGTTACAGGAGCACTAGTCACGGACGACGGAAGGGGCATCGCCAGGATTGATTCGAAGGCAAGGAAACTGATAGATGTTACCCCCGGGGACGTGATAGAAATAAAGGGCAAGAGGAGGTCCACCGCAGCTATAGTATGGCCTGCGCATTCACAGGACGAAGGGCTGAATTTCATAAGGATAGACGGATATATAAGGCAGAACATAGGGGCAGGCATAGGGGACAAGGTGTTCGTGAGCAAGGCCGAGGTCAAGGAGGCGGAGAAGATAGTCCTTGCTCCTCCAATGAACCAGAGGACGCCTATATCGCCGGATTTCTCTGAGTATGCAAAGAACAAGCTCGAGGACAAGCCAATACTCAAGGGCGACGTGGTGCCAATACCAATGTTTGGATATACCTTCAACTTCATAGTTGCGCAGGTGACGCCGCACAGCATAGTCAAAGTGGGAAAGAATACAGAGGTAGTAGTAAGGAGCGAGCCAATATCGGAATCAGTAGTGAGGATAGGTGATGTCCACTATGAAGACATAGGGGGACTCAAGAACGAGATACAGAAGATAAGGGAGATGGTGGAGCTGCCAATAAGGTACCCTGAACTGTTTGAAAGGCTGGGAATAGAGCCGCCGAAGGGCGTGCTGCTTTACGGTGCTCCAGGAACTGGTAAGACGCTTCTCGCAAAGGCTGTCGCCAACGAGAGCGACGCCAACTTCATAGACATATCCGGGCCGGAGCTGGTCAGCAAGTTTGTAGGTGAGAGCGAGGAGAAGCTCAGGGAGATATTCAACGAGGCGAAGGAGAAGGCGCCGACAATAATATTCATGGATGAGATAGACGCGATAGCGCCTAAGAGGGAGGAAGCCACCAACGAGGTAGAGAGGAGAATGGTGTCGCAGCTTCTGACCCTCATGGATGGGATGTCTTCCAGAGGCCAGGTCATAGTCATTGGAGCGACGAACAGGGAGAACTCCATAGACCCGGCGCTCAGGAGGCCGGGAAGGTTCGACAGGGAGATAGAGATAGGGGTGCCTGACAGGAACTCAAGGAAGGAGATACTGCAGATACACACTAGGAACATGCCACTGACGGAAGACGTGAACCTGGATGAGCTGGCTAACATGACGCACGGCTATACGGGTGCGGATCTCGCGGCGCTCGCAAGGGAGAGCGCAATGTTTACATTAAGAGGCATACTGCCTAAGATAATAGACAAGAAGTCAATACCCAATGAGATACTCGTCAGCCTGAAGGTGAGCATGGCCGACTTCATGAATGCATTGGCGACAATACAGCCTAGTGCATTGAGAGAGGTCTTCGTAGAAAGGCCGAACGTGCATTGGAACGATGTCGGGGGCCTCGAGGAAGTGAAGAAGCAGCTCCGCGAGGCTTTGGAGCTGCCCATAAAGAACCCCGAAGCATTCGAGAAGATGGGCATAAGGCCGGTCAAGGGCATATTGCTCGTTGGTGCGCCCGGAACTGGAAAGACGCTCCTAGCAAAGGCGGTCGCAACAGAGAGGGAATCAAATTTCATATCGATAAAGGGCCCCGAGCTGCTCAGCAAGTTTGTAGGTGAGAGCGAGAAGGCAACAAGGGAGATATTCAGGAAGGCAAGGATGGCCGCACCGTGCATAATATTCATAGATGAAATCGATGCAATAGCTTCGGCGAGGGATTCCGATAGCAGCGATTCAATGGTTACTGAGAGGGTAGTTGATACGCTGCTCACAGAGCTAGACGGCCTGGACAGCATGAAGAATGTATCAGTGCTTGCAGCCACTAACAGGCCGGATATGCTCGACCCGGCGCTTCTGAGACCGGGAAGGTTCGACAAGATAATAGAGATACCCGTGCCAGGCGAAGAGGAGAGGCTTGCCATATTCAAGGTGCACACAAAGAAGATGCCGCTAGACAAGGATGTGGATCTCGCTGAGCTCGCCAAGTCAACCGATGGCTATACTGGCGCAGAGATAGAGAACCTGTGCAGGGAAGCTGGCATGTACGCTATTAGGAAGGAGAATACTGTAGTCACGAAGGACGACTTCATGAAAGCTATGCAGGATGTAAAGCCCGCGATACCGAAGGAGCTCTCCGACAGGATAAGGAGGTTCAAGGACGAGCCGCAGAACATGTACAGGTAAGCATTGGGCACAGCCAAAGGCAAGGAATAATAACCCCTATAGACAAATAGATATGCTAACGTTACAAAAGGTGTTTGATTGAAACTGATATATTCAGACCCAAAGACAGGACTGAGCGCCAGCATGGAGCTTGATGATGACAAAAAGGCAGCACTGCTCAACAGGAAGATAGGAGACGAGATAGACGCATCGGTATTCGGCCTTACAGGATACAAGGTAAAGATAACTGGAGGCAGCGACAGCAGCGGGTTCCCGCTCGAGCCCAGCATGCAGGGACAGCTGAAGAGGAAGACCCTGCGCGAGAGGAAGAAGAAGAACACTGGCGAAAGAGTGCTAAAGCGCGTAACTGTAAGAGGCAACATGATATCTACGGACACCAACCAAGTAAGCGTTGCAATAATCGAATACGGCTCCAAGCCTGTCGAGGAGATATTCCCAAAGAAAGAGAAGAAGGAAGAAGCTAGCAAGGAAGCAAAATGATTGGCTATGGATGACATAAAGCAGAGTGTGCTCAACATAGAGACGCTCGGGCATATAGATCACGGCAAGACGTCGCTCACAAAGGCGCTTACCGGCATATGGACGGATAAGCACAGCGAGAGCATAAAGCGCAACATGACAATAAAGTTGGGCTATGCCGATACAGTAATAAGGAAATGCGAGAAATGCCCGGAACCAGAGGCGTACACAGTATCAGACATATGTCCCAAGTGCGGAGGGCCTGCCAAGCCCATCATACGCGTATCTTTCTTGGATGCACCGGGGCACGAGACGCTCATGGCTACTGCGATAGCGGGCGCGAGCGTAATAGATGCTGTTCTTTTCGTAATAGCGGCAAACGAGCCATGCCCAATGCCTCAGACTAAGGAGCACCTGATGATAATAAATTTGCTCGGTTTGAAGAACGTAATAATAGCGCAGACCAAGATAGATATAGTGGGAAAGGAGAAAGCGCTAGAAAGCTATAAGCAGATAAAGGCATTTGTAAAAGGCACGATAATAGAGGATGCGCCGATAGTGCCAGTGATGACAAATAGAGGAGTGAATATAGATGTGCTTCTCCAGAAGATACTTGAGCTGCCAAGGCCTAAGAGGGATGTTGATGCAGACCCACTCATGTATGTGGTCAGGTCTTTCGATGTAAATAGGCCTGGTGCGGATATATCAAATCTGGTAGGCGGAGTTATAGGTGGAACTATAGTAAAAGGAAAGTTCAAGAAGGGGGATGAGATAGAGATAAGGCCGGGCATAAACATGTCGAAAGAGGCAAAGAAAGAT
>JBMFWP010000032.1:0-8184 GCA_049965155.1 Candidatus Micrarchaeia archaeon
TCAATTTTACAACACCGCCCTCTCACCGAACGATATAGAAGCTCTTTACAAAGAGGGCATAGGGGGTGTGCCAATAAAGATACAAAGCCTTGTGGGTTGGTGGCCGCTCAATGGTAACGCAAATGACTACAGCGGCAACGGCAACAATGGCGTTTCCAATGGCGTTACATATACAAGCAACTGGTATTCAGGATACAGCGCACCTTAAAAGCCACGCAATCAGAGAAAATGTTTTGCTTGGTTAAACTCATACCTGATCCTTACCCCTGACTAACACTGCCGCAACGAGGCCTTTGCTAACTCTAATGCTCTTTACCCTAAGGTTAGCTTTATTGGCTGCATAGGTAAGCGTTTCTCTACTTAGCGAATGGCCCATTGCCAGCGTGCCTAAAACACCCTTCTTCTTGCCTTCAAATACCTCATATATGCGTATTTCTCCACCAGATTTGAGAAAATTAGAGAGATACGCGAGCGATTCAACCTTTTTGGACCAGTGGTGGAAAGAAAGCGTAGAGTATATCAAATCAAACTTCCTTTTAAAAGGTATGTGTGTGCTAGAGCCTGGGCCAACATGTATCGCCTTTATTCTTTCCCTCTTTACATTATTCATAAAGATACTGCGCATATGCTCTGATGGCTCTACTGCATATACCTCCTTCAGTATTCCTTCTTTGCGCAGCCTTATTGGGACTACACCATTGCCTGCCCCAACATCTAGTGCAGAAATGCCTTTGCCTTTGAATTGCATTATATCAGATACTACAAAATCGTAGAAACGCGCTGATATAGGCATCTTGCTGAAAAAAGAGTATGCTTTAGATGATAGGTAGCCAAAGCGCTCATCGCCTTTGGAATAGTAATCGTGCTCTTTGCCCATCCAATCACCCAAGAGATTTGCCGCAGTGCCTGCATAAAAGCAACTTCAAATGCTACATGATATTGAAGTAGCCCCAGCCAGATTCGAACTGGCGTTTTCAGGTCCAGAGCCTGACGTCCTTTTATGGTTGCGCATTGCAATGACCACTAGACGATGGGGCTATATAATATTATGACAAGCAGGCTGCAATGCATCCGTTATATTGCTGCGCCCACGGCGCGCTAAAGATAATATAACATTGTAAGAAAACATATAAAAAGCGGTTGTAAGCTCTTGCAACGAGAGATGATACTGCACAAACACCGCGACAAGATTTAGTGGCAGAGTTATAAATACTTTTACCGAGGAACAGACATATGCAAACAATCAGGGAGAACTCTTTCATCAAGCACGAGATAAAGGACATACTCCTAGCTGATGCAGCGTTGATACTCGCATTCGCGATGGACTTCGCAATACGCTCTCCTGGAGGCTATCTTTACAACCTATTATACTTCCTCCCTATATCAGCTCTCGCAGTTTCGCTGAGCTTCATACTGCACGAGCTAATGCACAAATTCGTTGCACAGCACTACGGTGCTATAGCCGGGTTCAGGACGTCCCTTACAGGGCTGCTTGTCACCCTAGCTACTGGGGCATTCGGCTTCCTCTTGGGCATACCCGGAGCCACGATGATATACACTAACACATTTACAAAGAGGCAGAACGGCATAGTATCCCTTGCCGGTCCCCTCACCAATTTTGCAGTATTCGGTGCGTTTCTTGCCGTAAATGTCATATTCGGCAGCTCACTGGGACCGTATTTGCAGAGCGCAATAGGCTTTACTTTCTTCATAAGCATATTCCTGGCGTTCTTCAACATGCTGCCAATATACCCACTTGACGGCAGCAAGGTGCTCGCTTGGAACAAGGAGATATACATGGCCACAATGGGCTTGATATTCGTTCTCCTGGTCATATTTGCTGGCGTATCATTGATCGAGATAGTCTACCTGATAATAATCGCGCTGTTCTTCTCGATGTTCTTCAGGGCAGGAAGGATGTTCTAAAAGGCAAGCTCGCGCTAGTGCAATAAGCATGCAGGAGCATTTCGCCTCCTGCATAATAAGATTAGCTGCGTGCGTGTTTAGCCTATAACCCCATTTTCTGTGGTGTACATGCCTATATCAGGGTATGCCCTCGATATGTAGCTGGACCTGATGCCATAGACCTCCTTGACGCCGCTCTTGTACGCCAGGTCTACGAGCCTTTGCGTAATTATACCATCGAATACTACAGCATATGCATCCTTAGCGTTCTGCAAAGCCTGGACGAGTTCCCTTATCGGCATCTCCTCTATTATAGAGCCATCTTCTCTGTATAGCCTGCCTCTGAGCGTGTTGTGAAGCTCGCCTAGCGCATCTATATACGGCTTTTCAGGAAACTTGGAGCTCTTTGTCTGCTGCTCTATCTTCGGTATTGAGTCCATGCCTTCATGCTCATTTTCTTCCTCATCTATGCTCTGTATGCCAAAATCACTCTTCTGTGCTCTGGGCTCACTAGCTTCGGCATTATCCTCCTCCTCAAAATCCTGCCTTCCGTGCCTTTCCAGGTTACTTACTATTTTCGAAGGGCTTATTATTGCGCTGTCATCCTGCTGACGGCTTTGCTGCTGCTGCGTCTGCCTCGGCCTGTTCTGCTCGTTGCCCCTCTGGCTGTCGTTGCGCCTGTTGTTGTCCTGATAGCGCCTCTGGTTGTTGTTCCTTGACTGGTCCCTGCCCTTGGTGTTGTGCAAGTACTGCTCCATCGGTATGCGAGTCCTCAGGGCCTTTATTATCTCCTTCCTGGTAAGCTCCTCGACCTCTTTGCCGTCAGGTGCCTTAGCTATAAAGTCTATATCTGCCACTTCAGCTATGCCCCTTATTATCATGTCGCCTCCGCGGTCCCCATCGACAAACACGGTAGCATCCTTCGCAGCGCACAGATCTACTATCGTCTTCGGCACGCTTCCTGAAGCCCCACCTACTGCAACACAGTTCGTTATGTCGCTTTTAAGCAGGTTTATGACATCTGCCCTTCCTTCTACTATTATGACCTCCTCACTCTTTGCTACGTCAGGCCCAGCTGGAAGGTTTTCAGGCCCATATGTGCCTACTGTGCTAACCTTTACATCAGATTCAACGAGGTCGCTTATCTCCTTGCTGTCTGGTATCTCGGTTGATAACAGCGTCTTGACCAGCTCCTTGGCCCTGTTTATTATCTTCTTGCGCTTCTCGCTGCGCGTATCCTCTATCTTCTCTACCTTAAAATTGGTCTCAAATGGGCCTACCCTATCAACAGACTCTATTGCTGCTGCAAGTATGCATGTCTCTACCCTGCTCAAAGATGAGGGCAAGTGCAGTTTGCCATAGGTCTTCGAGCCAGAGGCTGAAGAATCTATTTCTATCCTGCCTATCTTGCCGTTCTTCTGAAGCTCGCGGAGGTCCAAATTGCCTCCAAGAAGCCCTTCCGTCTGCCCAAATACTGCCCCTATTATGTCAGGTTTGTCTACCAGGCCGCTTATTTCGAACCTGGCCTCTACCATATATTTTACTATATCAATGTATGTCTTCGCCATTACAATCAACTTATTCAGTTGTAATAGCCATAAGAAGCAGAGCTAGCATCAACTAAGGTCGCGACTCATCAGACGATGGATCTACGCGTTACTGCCTTAGTATATTTAAGCATGTAAAAACCTTTATTAATACTAATCTACTAATTATGACTACCCTAATGGTATATATTTAAATAGATATATAAACCTGTTGTGTAGATGGCTGGTTCTATGTACAAAAACACCATAGTCAACGTGATAATGCCTGTGTATAACGAAGGCAATACTGCCTATAACATAATAACCAGGGTGCTTAAGCAGGAGAGTGTAGACAGGCTGATAATAGTTTACGATGAATCCAATGACAATACCCTATCGGAGATCAAAAGGGCGATAGCCGGATCTGAAAAGGCAATACTAGTATACAGCAGGGAGAAGCTCGGCAAGGGCCATGCTGTTAGGGAGGGCATGGACAGGGTCAAGGAAGGCGTAGTGCTCATACAGGATGCTGATGAGGAGTACTATCCAGAGGATTATCCAAAGCTGCTGGAAGCATTTGACGAGAACCATCCCATCTTTGGGTATAGGGCGGAGCGCCTGGGGCACAGCTATATCTTAGGGAGAGCCGCGGTCCGCCTTCACACAATAATATTTAACATCTTATACAATCAAAGGCTGAAAGACATCAATACATGCTACAAGCTCTTCGATGTATCGATGCTTAAGGGGATTAAGCTAAAGGAAAATGGATGGGCAATAGACCATGAGATAGCAACCAGATTGGCTAAAAACGGGTATAAGATAAGAGAAGTGCCCATAAGGTACAAAGGAAGGACCTACGAGGAAGGCAAGAAAGTGGGCGCAGCAGCTGCAATAGGGGATACATTTTACCTTATAAAGGAAAGGTTCACCAAATGAGCTATTATCAATGTCTTGAGGCAAGTTGAATGTTTGGACTGCACAGGAATAAGGCTGTTCCAACGAAGGCCTATAGCGGTACCCAAAGCTACATACATGTCGAGCGGTTGTTACGCTCGAGCCGCAGAATAGACATAATAACGCCATACATAGGCATACAATACGCAAAGATGCTCTACAGCCTTGCAGCTAGCGGTAAAAGCATACGAATAATAGTCGCCAAAGGTCAAGATTCCAATTCTAACGCAATAAGCTACCTGCTGCCAAAGGCTCGCAGCAATATTAAGTACCCTCTCGCTTCCGCTGCATCTTTCTTCGCGTTTGTTCTGCTTTACTTGGTCGGCCTGCCTTATGAAGCTTTTGTGCTTCTGCTTTCGTTCCTGCTGTTGACCCTTCTTGCATTAATGGGCCCTCGCCGCAACCTAAACATATCTGTGAAGTACGCGCCGGGGTTTGTGCATGAGAAAATATACATAGGCGATAGCGAGGCGATAATCGGCAGTGCAAACCTTACCTATAGCGGAATGCATAAAAATACAGAATACCTAGAAGTGATAAGAGATAACGATAGGATAGCTGCATTGGAAAAGCATTTTAATAAGTTATGGGATAGCTCTAATAACATTTAAATATCTGTATATGCGCGATATTATATGGGTGAGGAGTTGGGGAAGAATAAAGCACAATCTGCAGTAGAATATATAATAACTTACAGCTGGGCAATCCTTATAATAGGCATTGCAGTCGGATTGCTGTATTTCTATGGCTTTATATCGCTTGGCCTGAGGCCTACAGGGTGTATTATAAATGGCAGCTTCTTCTGTGAGGATTCAATGGTAGGCATGTATACTCATAACGGCGAATACCTGGTGGGCATGCTGTTGACCAATACAAACCAGTATCCGATAAGCAACCCGACTATAAATGTGAGCTATGATGGATACAGCAGTGGCGGCTCCATATGTGACAATGCAGTCATACCTGCTGGAGGCACATTCCTATGTGTTGTGAAAATACCATCTAACAAGCTTAGCATAGGGCAATATGTGAAGCCTACCATATACCTGCAGGCGGGAAACTGCGCGCTCAGCAGCTCATATATAGTCAATGGAAGCTGCTCAAATGCGCCAATTGAGGCATTCAAGGGCAGCGCATATGGTTTCATAAGGTATCTGCCTAGCGATAATATGTCTATATCATTATCGCCGAGCAGCGCCAATTTTGCCGCGAACGGGACATCATACAGCATGAAAGCAGCAGTATCGCTATTTGGATACCCGTTGAAAGGCGCCAATGTAAATTTTCATTCGAGCAACCCTATAATATACGTATCTAAGGTCGACGTGGCGACTGCATCTTCCGGTGCAGCGTATGACTATATCTCAAGCAACTACTCTACATCTACAAACATCACTGCGTCATATGCAGGCCTTAATGCAACTGCCGCAATACACTTCAAAACTCCGTTGCTTTACTCTTTCGATGATATGGTCGCATCTGATATAAGCTACATTAGCCCAAATGCGATAGAGAATGCGAGCATCACAATAAATAACAAGACCTATTCGCTCGGCAACTTGAGCAAGAATGGCCTAGTGCTCCTCAATGGTACCATAAACAACTACACGATCCAGGGATCCATAACGGCAAACGGCATAGAGTACGTATTCAAGAACATAACTTCATGCAGCATTCCATACACATATACTAACGGCTCAATGCTCACGTGCACACAGCCTTCAATATATATATACTACGAACCGGTTTACAACCAAAGCGGTTCAGTCTATGTAGCTGATGAGGGTAGTTCGCAGGTCAGCATAATAAACACTACATCTGGAAAGGTTGGCAATGTCAGCGTAGGTTTCTTTCCCACAAGCGTTGTGGCCGGGCTGAAGAATGTATACGCTACAGACTCTCTATCAAATGAGCTTAGTGCCATAAACGAGAGCACCGGGAATGTCAAAAACATCTCCGTTGGCATATCCATACCTACATCTACCTCCTTATATAAGGGCAACGCGTTCGTTACCAGTATACTCACCGATACCATATATAAGGTAAATCTCACCTCTGGGTCAACACTCGCATTTGCAGCAACAGGTTTGCTTCCGTTGAGCCTAGTGGCAGGGAGGAATGGATATGTATACGTAGCGAATGCGGGCTCGGACAACGTAAGCGTATATAACGCATCAGGCTTGGCGTTCATAAAGAATATATCAACAGGGCTATTTCCGGAGGGCCTGGCAATATCTAATGATGGTAGCCGCTTATACATTGCAGACAATCTCTCCTCAGAGATAACAGTAATAAACACTACAACTAACTCTGTGCAAAAGGTGCTTCCATCAGGTTCGTTTACCACCAGTGTGGCTGTATCTCCAAATGGTGCCTTCCTGTATGCGACTAGCTTGGGAACCAACCAGCTATGGGTGATAAATGCAACTACCGGCAACGTTGTGAAGAAGATACCTACAGGTATAGCTCCATATTCGGTAGCGCTTTCGTCTAATGGTGCATTTGCGTATGTGGCTAACTTGCTATCTGATAACGTGACAGCGATAAGCACTATTAACTACACTGTGGTTGGATCGTACAACGTGGGCGTACTGCCTGTTAGCTTGGCTTATGTGCGATAAGCAGACAGGTGATAAAGTATGGCTGATGATGAAGAAAGAATGCCGAATTGTGCGCTATGCGGCATCAGGATGGTTGAAATACGTGGCTGCCATTACAAGTGTATGAACTGCGGCAGGGAAATAGACTGCTCCGACCCATACTGATCATAACGGTTCGCATAGCTAAACTTAGAGGCCGATAGGACCACTGCAAGAATTTCTGGCGCAGAAATATTCAGATAAGCCAACAGTAACTGTGTTTGCTAATATGAAATAACCATGCAAACAAAATCTATGCATAGATCAAGCATCTGCTGCCTTATCCAAGTAACCTTTTTAAGAGTGGCGTTCTATTGGTATATTGTGTTAGTATGGCCAGGCAGAGCGTAGGCGTATATGCTGGCAGCTTTGACCCACCGACCAATGGCCATGTGTGGATGATAAAGGAGGGTGCCAAGCTTTTCGACAATCTAATAATAGCCATAGGTGTGAATCCGGAGAAGGCATACTCTTTTACAGTAGAGCAGCGCATAGAGATGCTGAAAGGCATAACCAGGGGCATGGAAAACGTAAGCATAAAGTACTTTGAGAACATGTTCCTGGTTGATTATGCAAAGAGGATAGGGGCAAAGTTCATACTGCGAGGCATAAGGGATTCTAAGGATTACGAATACGAGAAGAGCATACGCAGCGTCAACGAAAACATAGGCAAGAGCATCATGACAGTTTTTCTGATGCCGCCAAGCCAGCTCAGCTCTGTCAGCTCGAGCCTGGTAAAGGGCCTTGTGGGCACTTCTGGGTGGGAGCGTGTCGTGAAGAAGTATGTGCCTTCTATTGTGGTTGGCTACCTCAAGGCAAAATATGAAGCGGTAGGCAAGAAGGGAGCCATGATTGGCATGGACAATGAGTGATTTTGGGAGCACATAAAAAGGAAAGAAAGTTAAAATTTACAGTAAATTGAATAGACTAAGGAAGATCCAATTGAATAGGCTTGAATTTGAGATAAAAAAGAAGTAATGTATGATACTTAAGGTATTGAACTTAACATCCTAATAATGCAAGAGGTTAAGCATAAATAAGTCAACGTTATGATATAGACGAAGCACATAAAAGAACTAAAGAGAATCAAGGTTAATAGGAAGGTTATAGGTATATTAGGTGGAAGTATGATACAAAAGTATATAAAGTTGTACTTT
>JBMFWP010000033.1:0-7455 GCA_049965155.1 Candidatus Micrarchaeia archaeon
AGATATATAAACGTATATATGGCATGGCGCAAAATCCAACCCCCAACAAAGTTGGGGGAATTCCATAGGGTTATTAAACCAGCAAAACGCTTTTATATCTCTTCAAGCGCTATTTAATGCATAAGCGGATGGGAAAATGGCAACAAAGATGCTAATATCATTTGATGAGAAAAAGGATTACAACTTGCCTGTTACTGCAGTGGTGCAGGCCTATGCAGACCTTGAAAAAGTATTCGGCAATGGCAATGTAGTGCTAATTGGCGGCAGGGCCGTGAATGCGCAATGTGGCTTTGAGACTAGGAAAACTAACGACGTAGACTTCCTAGTCGATGGCAGTCTTGACAGCCAGAACATAAGCAGGCTCAACCTCCTCGGTTGGAAGTCGAGCAATGCGCACAATGGCTGTGACAGAGGGCATTTTGAAAGGCTTTTCTCTTCAGGCAATAACAAAGACATTACCATAAAAATAGACATCAATACTGTGAAGGGTGAAGGCAGCCTGCCAGGATTTGCTGATAAAGGAAGAATAATATCGGACAGCGACAGGATAACACTGGTGGAAGGCGAATTCCTTGGTGGTACTATAAGGGTGGCAAGCCCGCCATTGCTCATCTCACTGAAGCTCAATGCTATAAAGGACTTAGAATCGGATAAGAGCGAAAAGAGCGTGGTTGAAGTAGCCAAGCATATGGAAGATATATACTGGCTAATAGAGAAAAAATATGGCTCCATGAGCTCGCTAATGAGCAAGGATATAAGCGTTTTGTCCATGGCACTAAGAGACCAGATGGACGAAAAGGAGCTTATAGAACGCTTGATGAATGCACACGCGCTTGGAAGGGAAAACGCCCAGAATTATGCAAAGAAAGAAGAAATTCATTCAATAATAATAAATGCGGTGAAGGAAAAAAGCAAAGCAGATTTGCTGAACGAGGCAAAGGAGAGTGATACAGACCAATGGCTAGCTGACCGCATAGATGCACAGCTAAGCATGGGCTCCATGGCCAGGCTAATCAGGAGGAAGGATTCCGCCGAAAAAGACTATGCAAAGGTATACCCAAAATGGCTTCTGGATGAATTTGACAAGGTTTACTCTATTTTCATCAACGATCTTGGCGGTCAGGATAACAAGGAGAGCATAAGCATATTTGCAAAAGAGGTGAACCACTGGTCTAATATACCAAAGAAGGAGTTGGAAAAAGACCTGGCAGAAATTATACATATAAGCGCCTCGCGGTAGGCAACAGTGCTTAGCTACAAGCTAAAACAAGGGGATAAATAGTTGCCTTGTGCAAAGGGGTTAGGTGATTGCTTGGTAATAAATCGCGAGGTTGTTAAATATATGATATTTTCGATAATTAGGCAATCATAGGCAAGTCTACAATAATGAAGGTCGGCACAGCAAGGATTGTAGCATCAATCGATGCCGACCACGAATACTATTTTCTAGTTATGACTATAACTCACAGGAATGTCTTCTCTGAACTCACCGACGACGAGAAGCGCGATTATGCCCGCGCAGAAGATGTCATATCCGCGTTTTACAAAATGCACGGGATTAATGGCTATTCAAAAATAGAGCTTGTTGGCGAGGAGTCGGGCAGGACAATTTCCCACTTGCATGTGCACTTTGTGCCTGGAAAAAGCGACAGTTTTCACAATAATCCAAAGGATAAGCCATTGCACAGGAGCAGCGAAGAACTCTACAGCTTCGCAGTAAGCCTTAGCCCAGAATTTGAAAATATAGCAAAAAGCCGAGCAACACAAACCCACTGTAGCTGTGACCAAGGTTTCTAAAGCAAAATGAATTGCCGCAGGCCGGATTTGAACCGACGACATTCTGGTATCTGGGAGCATGTTTGCACAGCTCTCTTCAGCCAGACGCTCTCCCACTGAGCTACTGCAGCACGATTTGCCCTAGTGCTAGATTAGTGTTGAGGCAATTATTATAACTTTTTATTAGATAAGAATATATAAAAAAGTTTATAAGTTGATGCATGATGGAAAAGCTCAAAACGAAGAAAGAGGTCTCGTGCGGTGCTATACTATACGCAACTATTGGCAATGAAATCAGCGTGCTGTTTCTTGAGCAGGATAATGCACACTACAAGCGGACTGGCAGCGAGGCCAAAAAGGTCGTGATAGACATAGGCCCGTCAGGTCATAAGGAGAAGAATGAGACGGACGAGGCTACCGCGAGGCGCGAAATTTACGAGGAGACAGGCCTGAAAGGGCTGAGTTTTGACAAGGGATTCAGGTTTGACCTAAAATATGAGTTCGACGCCAAGGATGACAACGGAGAAGACACGCACATCATGAAGACTAGGCGGTTCTGGTGCGCCAGGCTTCCTAGTGGATACGAGAAGCTTATACACATATCCCCAGAACATAAGAGGTATTTTATGGAGCCTATAAGCAAGGCGATCAATATGAAAGAGCTTGAAGATTCAAAAAAGGAGGCACTCAGAAGTTTCAGGGACTATATAACTAAAGTAAAGAGGCGCTGAAGCAATGCCCGAAGCATGGGAACAGCTGGGCCCGTATAGCGTGCTGCTAAATACAAAAGCTGTGGAGCCTAGGGCATACCAAATAAACATATCTAGGAGAACTGCTACAGGCAGGAACTTCCTGGTGATACTGCCTACAGGCTTAGGAAAGACGCTCATAGCAGCGATAAACATGGCCCGTGTACTCTATGAGGGCAAGCGTGTCCTTATGGTGGCGCCAACCAAGCCGCTTAGCGAGCAGCATTACCAGACCTTGTCGAACCTGCTCAACATGGATAAGGAATCAATTCTACTTCTCACAGGTGGCATACGCGCCAAGGAGCGCTATGCGCTCGAAGCGAACGCTAGGATAATCGTTGCTACGCCGCAGACCGTTGCGAACGACATGAAGAGGGCAAAGCTGGATCTCTCGGATTTCGGCTTAGTGGTTATAGATGAGTGCCACAAGGCCGTAGGCAAATATGCATATACATTTATAGCAGATGAATGCAAGCTCAGCGGCGTGCAGGTTATAGGTCTGACTGCTTCTCCAGGGAGTGACAAGAAGAAGATAAACAAGCTAGTCGATACCCTAGGCATACAGGACATAGAGATAAGGACTGCAATAGACCCGGATGTTACGCCTTATGTCATGGACAAGTACACGGAAGTGATATATGTGGATATGGGCAGCACGGTCGAGCGCATAACCTCGTTAATAAAGCCAGTAATAGAGGAGCACTTGGCCAAGCTGTATAGCATAGGGTTGAGCCCCTTCAAGAAGTACGATAACCTTCCAAAGAGGCGGCTGCTATCAATAGGTGACAGTATAAACAGGATAGAGGCGAAGAACTACCGCTTCATGGCTCTGTTCAACTATATATACGTTCTCGACATGGCGCATGCATACGAGCTCGCCAGCACAGAAGGTCTATACCCGTTCCTGAGCTACATGGAGTCACTTAATGAGAGGGAGAAAAAGAGCAGGGCGGTAGGCAGCATGCTGTCCAGTTCCACCATAAAGAGCGCGATGGAGACGGCCAAGGAGGCGCTGGACCGCGGCGAGGAGCATCCGAAGATGCTTGCCCTTGTCAGGGTGATCAGGGAGAAGCTCGACGGCAAGACCGTGATGGTATTTGCGCAATACCGTTCGACCATCAAGAGAATAGTCGAAATGCTCAACGCGAACGGGATGAAGGCTTATGCTTTTGTAGGCAAGAAGGAAGGCAACACCCAGGCACTGCAGCACGAGGTCGTTGAGAGGTTCAGGAGGGGAGAATTCAATATACTCGTCGCTACCTCGATAGGTGAAGAAGGGTTGGACATACCAAGTGTCGACGCAGTGGTGTTCTACGAGCCCGTGCCGAGCGAGATAAGGACAATACAGAGGAAGGGCCGCGCAGGCAGGCTCAAGTCAGGTAGGGCGATAATACTTGTTACTCGAAAGACAAAGGATGAGACATACCTGTATGTATCTAGGATGAAGGAGAAGCGCATGAAGGAGATAGTAGATTCGGTCAGGCAGTCGCTTGCCGATAAAAACCTTTATAATGATAGGGGTAGCAATATGGATAGTGGTGTGCAGAAGCTCTTGTGAGGCGCCCTTTTGCAATATAGACACGAGTGCATATAAATGATAGACGTAAACACAGCCTTCATATTCTTCTCCGCTTTGGTATTCTTCGGTTTCATACTCAATGCCCTGTTCGCCAAGGTAAAGATAGCTAACGTACTGCCCTTAATGCTCATAGGGCTGCTCCTTGGACCTGTGCTTCATGTTGTATCAACTTCGCCTAACAGCGTCATAGCGAGGCTCACGCCGTTCATAACCGCTACTGCTATAGCGTTCATACTGTTCAGGGTTGGCTTGAACATAAACTTCAACAGCCTCAAACGCGTGCTCGGCCGCGCCACGCTATTCACATTCACTGTTACTGCAGTATCCGGCATAATACTCGGAGCGATAGCACTCTACATATTCGGATGGAACATCGAGGAGTCGTTCATATTCGGCTTCGCCCTAGCCGGCCCAAGCACGCTGATACTGCCTATAATAGTGTCTCTCACAAAGATAAACGAGGATTTGAAGACAACCCTGATTTATGAGGCAGTGACATCCGATGTGCTTACTCTTATAGTGCCTCTGGTGCTGTTTGAAATATTGACTACACAGAATGTTGGGGTGGGCTTCATAACCGTGCTCGTGTTCAACACCATATTCGGTTCTGTCTTCGCGGCAGCGATATCCGCATTCCTGTGGCTCTACATACTGAACAGGTTCAAGACATACAGCAAGGGCTATGGATGGATGCTCACCATAGCAATGGTAGTGGCGACGTACGGGCTGACGCAGAGCATCGGCTTCAACGGTGCGATGACTGTGTTCGTGTTCGGATTGTTGGTCGCTAACATAGGCTCCAGGAAGACAGAGGTGGACGCGAAGCACAATGTGAGCATCATAGAGAAATATTTTGCTGCGCCAGACATAATAGCGGACATAAAGGACTACCAGAACCAGATAGTGTTCTTCGTGAGCACTTTCTTCTTCGTTTACCTAGGCATGCTGTTCACAGTGTCAAGCGCAAGCATCGCCCTTGTTGTGTTCGCCGTGCTCATATCAGTGCTGGTGCTGCCAATAAGGTACCTATTCATACCTATGCTAAAGGACATGTTTTCGAAGGATAAGCGCGCTATGAAGATAGAGCACTCCTTCGTGATGTTCGACATATCCAGGGGGCTCGCTCCTGCGGTCATAGCAACGCTGCCTATAGCCTACGGCATACTCATACCCCATTTCACAGACAGCATATTCCTCGTGATGCTCATAACGAACATAATAGCCACTATAGGTGTATTCGCCACATACCGCGAGGTTAAGGGAAGCTCTCTCGTTGTTACCGCTCCAAATAATAGTAAAGTATAAATATTATTGGGTAGCAGAATATAGTGTCTTATTGTGAGACAAGAGCTTAGAAACGCTTTTATTTATTTGCGCTGAATTTACTATGCTCAATCTTTGGATTAGGCTAAGAGATAATGCTTATAAGGTGAACTAAATGGCAGACAAACCACACATGAACCTGATTTTTATAGGGCACGTTGACCACGGAAAGTCAACCACAGTCGGAAGGCTGCTGTACGAGACCAAGGCGATATCGGACCGGGACCTCGCCAGGTACAAGGAGATAACGCAGCAGCTGAACAGGCCTTCCTTCGAGTTCGCATTCGTAATGGACTCGCTGAAGGAGGAGAGGGAAAGAGGAATAACAATAGACATTGCGCACAGGGAATTCCAAACCACAAAGTACTACTTCACTATAATAGACGCACCTGGCCACAGGGACTTCGTAAAGAACATGATAACAGGAGCCAGTCAGGCGGATGCCGCTGTGCTCGTGATAAGCGCACCTGACGGAGTTATGGCGCAGACGAGGGAGCATGCGATACTCGCAAGCGTTCTGGGCATAAAGCAGATAGTGGTAGGCATAAACAAGATGGATATGGTCAAGTATGACCAGAACAAGTACAACGACGCCAAGAAGGCAGCAACTGATCTGTTGAAGCCTTTGGGATTCAAGACCGATACAATGCTGTTCATACCATATTCAGCACAGATGGGCGATAACGTCGCTGCAAAGCCGGCTAACATGCCTTGGTATACTGGACCAACGCTTCTAGAAGCCCTGGACACTTTCGCGGTGCCGGCAAAGCCTCTCGACAAGCCACTAAGGCTGCCTATACAGGATGTGTTCAGCATATCTGGATTCGGCACAGTCCCGGTAGGAAGAGTAGAGACAGGAGTCATGAAGGTAGGAGATCAGGTAATAATAATGCCTTCAGGCATAAAGACAGAAATAAAGAGCATAGAGGAGCACCACCAGCAGCTGCAGAAGGCAGAGCCTGGGGACAATGTAGGCTTCAACATAAAGGGCGTTGAAAAGAAGGACATAAAGAGGGGAGATGTGATAGGGCCAACCAGCAACCCTCCGACAGTCGTATCAGAATTCAAGGCGCAGATAGTGGTACTGCAGCATCCGAACGTCATAGCAAGGGGCTATACGCCAGTGTTCCATGTGCACACGGCGCAGATTGCATGCACTATAACCGATATACTTGAAAAGAAGGACATAAAGACAGGTCAGACCATAGAGAAGAATCCCGAGACAATAAAGACCGGAGATGCTGCAATTGTGATGGTCAAGCCGACAAAGCCTCTTGTGATAGAGAAGTTCAGCGACTTCCAGCCACTGGGCAGGTTCGCCATAAGGGATATGGGCACAACAATAGCCGCAGGCGTAGTCTTAGATGTCACTCCAAAGGCATAATGGTGAATAGATGGGTCTGGCAACTATAAAGCTCGTGAGCACGAACATAGACTCGCTGAATACTATAACCAAGCAGATAAAGCTCATAGCGGATACAATAAACGTGAAGTTCAAGGGGCCTGTCCCGCTGCCAACCAAGAGGATAAAGCATGCCACAAGGAGGACGCCGTGCGGTGACGGTAGCCACACGTTCGAGAAATGGGAGATGCGCTTCCACAAGCGCATAATCCAGATAGACGCGAACGAGCAGGCCCTGCGCCAGCTCATGAGGATACCTGTGCCTGACAACGTGCAGATAGAGATTGCGCTCGGCTGACATATTTGCGCTTACTCTTTCCCTTTTTCTTTTTTTTGTTCTATATTAACATATGCAGTTGCTGATAGGCGCAACTGAGCGGAAAGGTATTTAGATATTTTTTCAGATATTGAGAAGGCTTTCGTCATAACACGATATCGAGCGATTGTAGTCTAGCCTGGTAGGACACTGCCTTGCCAAGGCAGAAGCCCGGGTTCAAATCCCGGCAGTCGCAACCTTTTTATGCTTTTTTTGCATGTCTATTGTGAGGCACATGAAAGCTTTTCAAAAAGGAAACTCTCAGAGAGAGTTTCATCAGAGATTTAAATCACAGAGCGCAATGGAATAC
>JBMFWP010000034.1:0-6617 GCA_049965155.1 Candidatus Micrarchaeia archaeon
CTCATTGTAAACATACCAGTAAGGATGCATGACGGAACTACAAAAGTGTTCACAGGATTCAGGGTGCACCACAATACAGCAAGAGGCCCCGCAAAGGGAGGCATAAGGTTCCACCCTCAAGAGACTATAGACACCGTAAAGGCCCTCGCTTCTTGGATGACATGGAAGGTATCGCTTGCCAACCTGCCTTTTGGGGGCGCAAAGGGAGGGATAATATGCAACCCGAAGGAGATGAATGCGCAGGAACTTGAGCAACTTTCAAGGGGTTACATAAGGTCAATATACGAATTCGTGGGACCTGAGCTTGATGTGCCTGCGCCTGATGTCTACACCAATCCGCAGATAATGGCATGGATGTATGATGAATATGCAAATATAAGCAGGAAAGAAGAGTTCGGAATGATAACGGGCAAGCCACTGGAAGTATGGGGCAGCGAAGGAAGGAGCGATTCGACTGCGATGGGCGGCATGTTCGTGATGCGCGAAGCCGCTAAGAAGCTAGGCATAGACCTAAAGAAAGCAAAGATAGCAGTGCAGGGATTCGGCAACGCAGGCATGTATGCATATACATTATCAAAGAAGCTATTCGGCGCAAATGTAGTTGCAATAAGCGATTCCAAGGGCGCGACTTATGATCCGAACGGATTGGACCTTGCCAAGCTGCAGAAGGCAAAGGATGAGACTGGAAGCGTGATGAACTACGAAGGAGGCACTAAGATGACCAACGAGCAGCTGCTTGAATCGGACGTAGATATACTAATACCATCAGCTATAGAAAACCAGATACGCGCCGACAATGCTGATAAAATAAAAGCGAAGCTAGTGCTTGAGCTGGCTAACGGGCCAGTAACCCCTGAAGCAGACCAGATACTATATGAGAAGGGGATATTGGACATGCCCGACTTCCTTGTGAACAGCGGCGGGGTCATAGGCTCGTATTTCGAATGGGTGCAGAACATAGGTGGCTACTACTGGAGCGCCGAAGATGTGTATTCCAAGCTGGACAAGATAATAACCAAGTCTTTTGTGGACACAATGAACACAAAGAACCAGTATGAGAGCAAAGGAATCAAGATATCGCCCAGGACAGCTGCATACATAATAGCTGTTGACAGAGTAGCAAAGACCATGAAGGCGAGGGGCTGGTACTGACCCTAAGCGCATAGGGCAATAGCCCTATGCTTTTTTCCTCTTAATGCAGGATAGCTATAAAAAGTTATTGCAACAGCTATTTATATCTTAGATAGAAGAGGTAAAATACATCTTTGTCGGTGATACCTAATGGCTACGAATCTCGAAATGGAAAAGAGAAAGATAATCAGCTCGTGGGAAGACGCGATACAGCCTTATACCGTAAGCAACGTGCTGTACAGAAACATGGAGGGCATGGATGCACAGATGAAGCGGGAGATTAAGCAACTTAGCAAAGAAGGATATATGCGCATGGTAAGGCTGAACGGGCCTGCAATCGGCATTGATCATGGCGAGGAAAGACTGTTTGTAGATGATTTTAAGGGAGGCAACTATTATTTCTTCACGCACGAACTAATCCATGTGGAGCTGCTCTTAAGCAGCAAGATAAAGCAAGATGTGCTGAGGGAAACCAAGAACAGGGCCTCGATCAAAAGATGCCTAATCAATGCAGGCTTCAGCGAAAACGAAGCGAAAGACATAATCAGCATGAGGCTTGAGATGGATTCAAAGCCTTTGAGTGTAAGTTTTGCTGATATAAGAAGGAAAACGCAATAGACCAGCAGAGCATAATTGCTTTACTTTCTTTTTCTTTATGCTAATACATTACCAGCTCCGCGTATTTATCATGTAATTTATACGCCGGGGGTGGGATTCGAACCCACGAAAGCCTTTCGACTAAACAGCTTAGCAGGCTGCCGCCCTACCTCTAGGCGACCCCGGCGCGCTCTAATACTTTTTAATAAACTAAAATAAATGCTTATTGTGTGTGCTTGGCCATGGCAGAAGCCAGCTCCGCATTAGGAAGCCATATAGAGTTTGCCACGCATCAGCTCGGTCCTGTATCCTATGAGCATGGCTTTTATGTGCTTAAGGTTGCTCCTTCCGGCCTGGCCTGGTTCGCATATAAAGCCATCAGATAGGGCAAAACGTCAGCACCTAAGCATGGGCTCAATATAGCGACCTAACACTTCACTGGCATTGGCCCGCCAAAAGGGATTTGCGGATGGAGAACCCTTAGCTCCCCGGCCTATCTGCCAGTAGCTATTGGCAGCTAATACATAAATATTTTATCAAGGCCAGGCAAAACACAGATGGAATGATGCTATGCGCTGCTGGGGTGGGTTTTTGCAATATTCTTTTATATCTTGTCTGATGAAGCATTAACGGTGCAGCACATTCTGGCTGTTCAACTGCTGCTCGCTATATATTGCAGGTGCAATAATGGGCGGCGCAAAGGGAAGATTTGATGAAAGATGAAGAATATACTAAACTTTTGGATAGGGCTTATTCGTTGGCCCCTGAGCTCTCCGCATCTAAGGAGGACTTCGTCATACCCACGGTAGACTCGTTCGTGCAGGGCACGAAGACGATAGTACGGAACATAAACACCATCGCTGACAAGGCGAGGCGCAAACCTTCTGAAATAGCGAAGTACGTGAGCAAGGAGCTAGCAGTGCCAGTGAGCGTCGAAGAGCAGCGCATGGTAATAAGCGGAAAATTCTCCAATGATGAGCTCGACAAGAAAATAAAGAGGTATTTCGAGATATACGTGGTATGCAGGGAGTGCCACAAGCCGGATACACATCTCGAGGCAGCAGGAAGAGGAATGATGTACCTCGTCTGCGAGGCGTGCGGAGCGAGGTATGGAGTCAAGAGCTACTGATAGGGTGATTGCATAGGTTACAATAGAGGTTATGGCCAGAGCGGCGGAAGGCCGAAAAAGCCCGGAGAACAGGTAGAGAGCGCGCTGATGATGCCTAGGGACAACGAGGTTCTAGGAAGAGTGACGAAGATATCAGGGGCGAGCAGGTTTGTGGTCATGTGCACCGATAACAAGGAGCGCACATGCTCAATACCTGGAAGGTACCGCAGGAGGTTCTGGATAAAGGTCAACGATGTTGTGCTCGTCAAACCGTGGGCGGTGCAGGGCGACGAGAAGGGAGACATAATATGGAGGTACAGCCTGATGGACATAGGCAGGCTCAAGGATAGGAAGCTCATAAACTGACCATGCGGCGGCGTTCAATAAAAGAAAACTTTGGTTTTATATTTCTTTTTTACTATACATAAAGTAAGATTGGGGGTAAGATGCAGACACTTAGCGACCTTTTAGTAGAATCAAAAATATTCGCCAATAGGGAAGTGCTATCGCCCCATTACGTCCCGAAGAAGCTTATAGGCAGGCAGAAGGAGATAGGCAACATAGAACGCGCAATAGCCCCTGCGCTCAAGGGTGAACGCGGAAGGAACTTGTTCATATATGGCAAGACTGGCGTAGGGAAGACGTCGTGCGTCAGGTACGTCATAGAAGAAGTCAAGAACATACCGAACACGAGGGCGCAGATATCCTACATAAACTGCAGGGTGTACAATTCGCGCTACAGGGTCCTCAACAAGATAATATCTGACCACATGCCTACATATGCAAAGAGGGGATATGGAGCAGTAGAGCTCTACGAGAAACTGAGGAGCTGGATAGAGGAGGACAACAAGATACTCGTAGCGGTATTGGACGAGATAGACGTAGTCAAGGACCTCGACGATCTGATATACACACTAACAAGGATAAACAGTGACATAAAGGCAGGAGGGGTGACGATGATAGGCATATCAAACAAGGTGTCTTTCAAGGACTACCTAGATCCCAGAAGCCTCTCATCGCTGTATGAATCCGAGATAGTGTTCTCGAACTACAACGCCAACGAGCTCTACGAGATACTCAGCGACAGGGCGGTGCTCGGCTTCAAAAAGAACGCGATAAGCGAGGAGGTGCTCAGATTTATAGCCGCTTCTGCAACAAGGGAAAGCGGCGATGCGAGACTTGCGCTGAAGATAATGTCAAGGGCCGGCGAGCTCAGCGAAGATGCGAACAAGGAAAAGGTCGAGCTCGAATACGCGCAGAAGGCCGCGAAGATGGCAGAGGATGATGTTGTATATGATGTGGTATCCACGCTGCCGGAGCACCAGAAGCTTGTCTTGTACTCGATAGCGCTGCTCACACAGGGAGGCGGCTCTTACAAGAAGCTTTCCGATGGGGTTGACACTTATCTATTCAGCGGCGAGGTATACAACCGCTACAGGTCGATAAGCGAGAGCATACACAAGGAGCCTAAAGGCGAAAGGTGGTACAGGAAATACCTTTACGAGCTCGAGATGCAGGGGCTCATCGCGGCCTACGAGTCAGGTAGGGGAATAAGGGGGCACACGAAGCTCATAAAGCTGCTCTATCCTGCGCAGAGGACAAAAGCAATACTTGAGAAGGACATCTTCGGAATGCCCGACGCGAAGGAACCCCAGAATGATTGAATGAAACACTACGACATTGCATTCGGCGGATTCGACATCGACCCAGGATTTGCGAAGCGATTGGGATTTGAAAGCATATTCAGGCTCGGCTCCGATATACAGTACGTCGATGTTGATTCCAAGGAGGCTGCGCACGCAAAGGGGGATGCCTTCATTGCTTATGGAAGCGACAAGACAAGGCTGCTGAAGGAAGCGCGCAACGGGGCCGTGCTCTCCATATCGGATTTCTTCATAGACAGGAAGCTCATGGCTATAATAAAGGACCTCGGTACCAAGCTCATAATACCGCTCTCAAGCATACTTGAGGCTAGCTACATAGAGCGCTCGAAGAGGATGTACAGGGCGGAACGCTTCATAAGGCTGGCGAGGAAGAGCGGCATGGGGGTCTATTTCGCAAGCATGGCAAAGTCTCAGCTGTACCTCAATTCGTACGTCCAGATCATCGAGCTTGCAAAAGCGCTTGGAGTGGAAGAGGCATATGCACGCAAGGGCATGAATGCAATAGGGAGCATACTAGGCAGGAGATGATGCCACATGATGAGGGAAAAGCACAGGTATATTTTAGTTGAATCGACCGCCAGCATGGAGGGCATGGAGAACAAGCTCTACAACCAGCTCTTCTATGCAATAGGAAGTGCAGAATATAGCAAGGTAAACCCGAAGATTATCTCTGCAAAAGGCAACAGTGTATTGATTAGGTGCAGCCTTGCTGGATTCGGCAAGCTGGTGCTGGCACTGACGTTCATAAAGAGTATAGACAAGAACCCAATAGCTTTCTACACCATCAAGGCATCTGGCACAATAAGGGCACTGCTCGCGGGTAGTAAAAATAGCAAGGCGCTATCGCCTGCCGCTTGAACCTTTCAACAGCTTCATCATTGCCCTCGCGTTGCCAAGCATATCGTGGTCGTTGTTGAAGAACACATATGCGTTTTTGGGGCGCTCGCTACTTATTCTATCGATTGTTGCTGCGAGCTCCTTGCCGCTATAATTGTAGCTGTACCAAGACCTCCGCCCATGCATGCGCATGTATACCGAACTGCTCGTCTTTTTTACTATTACGCCAATCGGCGAATCTATGCTCACGAAGGTTATGCCAAGCTTGCGCATCCTGTTGAACGTTTCATCATTGAACCAGCTTTGTGATCTAGGCTCTATCGCAAATTTGGCTGAAATGTCAAACTCGCCAAGGAGCGACTCTACATTGTCCAATATATTTGGAGTTAATAAATTTGGTAATTGAAAAAGGTAGTAGTGTATGCTTTCTTCGAGTGGCTTGAAAAGGCTTAAAAACTTGCTAAGCACAGGCCAACAGTTCATGCCCAGCTTATACTGGTGTGTTATAAGCCTATTCACCTTTATTGACCATGCAAGATCTCTCCCTATCTCAGTCCAATGCTTAACCTGGTTCGGAAACGGAAACCTGTAGAAGCTCGCATTGAGCTCTATCGCATTCAGTTTGGAGTTCTCAGCATACCAGTCGAGAGTGCCGCCCTTGTTCCAGCTGTACATCCACCCAGATGTGCCAACGAAAGCTTCCATGATGAAGGATAGCAATGCAAAATGTAAATTTCTTGCTGTTTCGATATAGCTGACATCCTCCCACGAATAAATTCGTGGGGTTCCTCACGGTTTCAAGGTTCATTTCAATCATTGGCATCATTGCACCATCTGCGCTCATTCCAATGATATACCGCAGGGTGTGCTAGGACGCCCACTACTCCTATCCCGCTGCCTTGCTGCAGCTGGATTTGGAGGTACCTTTTCATTATGTTCAATGCTCCATTCACATCTGCGTTGAACTGTTTGTTGTATAGTTTACATCTATACAAACCCTTATGCACCCTTCCGTTTGTCTCTTTTCCACACAGTGTACACGTCTTCGATGTATCCTTTTCTGATACTTTTGTTATTTTTACCCCATATTCTTTTGCCTTGTAGAAGAACTGTTTTGTTATCTCTGCAAACTGCCATTGGTGTATCTTCTGATTATGCACAAATCTTCAATTACTATGCTTACCTTTACAAGAAGTAAGTTTTGTATGACATAAGGGCTTCGCCCTTATAAACCTATTGCATGCGGGTCCTCTCCGCCGACGATGTCGGCGGTATCCCCG
>JBMFWP010000035.1:0-5785 GCA_049965155.1 Candidatus Micrarchaeia archaeon
CCTCTACAAGTAACATGATGGATTACCTGAAAAGTATTCCGTATGTGAAAGCAAGCATTGCTGTTGAAGCGAGAAGCCCCAAACTAATGGGCGTGGCAGAAGCCCCGCCCGTAAGGTCGGGGTAGTTCACTTATGAATGCGTGAGAGCATGGATAACCTTATAATCGCGATGCCAAATGGAATCAGGCTGGCAGAAATGCTCGGCAAGAAAGGTAGCGAGAACGGCCTTGCATTCTACAACAGGCACGGCGACACGAAGAATATAGTCATGCTTGCTCCTCGCTCCCTAGAGGAGAAGTATTATGCAGTTCCCCAATCGCTGATACTGTCAGACCTGGTTGCACTCGATACGAGCAGCCTAGATGCAGTGTTCGGGGATGTAGTAGTTGCATGCAGCATGCTCGGCAAGCCGGTCGTATTCACAGACACCAATCCAGTAGATAAGATAATAAACGGGCTCGGCCTGATGCATTATGTGAAGAACGAGAGCGAATTGCTGCAATTCATGCTCGACTTCAAGCCCGAAGGCCGTAGCGAGAACCAAGGCGTAAAGGTGGTGATAGACCGGGCTTTTCCAGTAAAAGGGGTCGGCGACGTGGCGCTTGGGATAGTGCGGAGCGGCACGATAAAGGTGCACGACATCCTGGTGCACAATAGCGGGAAGCAGGTTATGATAAGACATCTGCAGAGCCAGGACGTGGACATAGAAAGCGCAGCTGCGGGAACTAGGGTAGGCATAGCCATGAAAGGTATAGAAAGCTCGGAGATAAAGAAGGGTGATACCCTCTCGGAGAAAGCGATAGCATACGTCAAGGACTTCGATGCGGATCTGCAGTTCAACAAGTTTGCCGCTTCGGCCAAGGGTGCAAAGATGCACTGCGAGGCGGTATCTGATTTCTCCGACGCAGAAGCTACTATAGAGCCGTTGGATGGTGATAGGTACAAGGTCTCGCTGGCTAAAGCGATACCTCTCGATGCTTCAAGCAGGCTTGTCTTTGTAAGGGAAGAGAAGCCGCGCATGTTCGCGATAAGCACTATGCTGCACATTTGATGCATGCACCCTGGCAAGCTTTTTAAATATACCTATTAAATACTAATACTATATTAGAAAGTTCCTCTATTTCTGGCGTAATCTTTTTATATGACTTAAGCCGCAATAACAGATGACCAAGAAAAAAGGTTGCATAAGGTGGGGGAAGGAAATGGCAAAAAAGATGGATGAGATGGATGAAAGACTGGGGCGCATGAAGAGCAAGGCATTCCAGATACTGGACGAAGCGGACTTCGAAGAGATATACAGAAAAATAGACATAAGCGATGGCAAGGCCATAGACGCAGCAATAAAAACGATACTGGCAGACAAGCTAATCGACAGCATAAGCAAAGCGAAGGCATACGCAAAGGAGAACAAGAAGAAGAAGCTGAACGCATCCACGATATTCATAGCTGCACAAGAAGAAGGCTAAACCATAAGCAAGGCCCTAACTGATTGGCAGGCGGCTTCATATTTGCCGCCTGCATTATATTAAAGCAAGAGCAAAAACTTTCTTGGCGCGCTTGCGTGAATGCTTATTAATGTTTGCTGAGCAATCCATTTAGATTTGATGGGGGGCTTGCAGAAAGCAAAATCAAAATCTAACGAATTGGAGCTGGGTGGAGAGGCTGTAGGCAATGTCAACATAAGCAATTCAGACATAGAACTGACCAAGCATGCAGCAGAGATGATGCTGAGACGCGGGGTAAATTCGAATACCTTGGCCAACACAGTATATTCACCAAACTATGCTGTCGAAGTAGAAGATATGAGCCTCGGCGTAGTCAAGTATAAATCGCATGAGGGTAATAGGGATATAGAAGCAGTATGCATATTCGTGCACAATATATACAGCAAATCCTACAAGATAAGGATTATAACGGTGCATACATCCAAGCAGCAGCAAATACGCAGATGAATAAAAGAGAGCATGCGATACTTTTATATATTATTTAGGGCATTTCTATATTGCTTTTTGTGTCTGTGGATATGGCACTGCAGCTTCATAATTCATGGTGATAAAATATGGGAATAATAGATGTGACAGACGAAACTTTTGAGAACGAAGTGCTGAAGTCGGACATGCCCGTGGTAATAGACGTGTGGGCACCGTGGTGCGGCCCCTGCAGGATGTATTCCCCCATAATAGAGGAAACTGCGAAGGAGTATGAAGGCAAGATAAAGTTCGCCAAGGTAAACGCGGACGACAACCAGCATATAGACGAGAAATTCAGCATAATGAGCATACCAACCACGCTGCTTATAGAAAAAGGAAAGCTGAAGGCGGCATCTGTCGGAGCAGTGCCGAAGAACGTGCTGAAGAAGTGGATTGAGGAGAACCTCTGATTGCACACTTCTCTTTTTAATTTTTCTATACATCTTCTTATTGGAGATTTGATGAAAGACTTGCCTTTCCCTAGGGGCGTAAAGGATTTTCTGCCCAACGAGGCACTTTTCCGCAACCAGGCTATCAGGACCGTTGAGAGAGTGTTCCAGAGCTTTGGCTTCCTTACCATAGATACGCCAGTCTTCGAGTCCTTGGACCTGCTCAGGGCGAAAGGGTCAATAGGTGAGGACAACAAGCTCATATATGAGCTCAAGAACGAGAACCTGGGCCTCAGGTACGACCTGACGGTATCGCTGGCAAGGTATTATATAATGCACAAGAACCTTCCGCTACCGTTCAAGAGGTACTATATAGGGAAAGCATACAGGATGGACGAGCCGCAGAAGAACAGGTATAGGGAGTTCACCCAGGCTGACGTGGATGTTGTAGGAGGAGACTATGGTTATACAGACGCAGAGGCAATAGCCGCGGTGTGCAAGGCATATGAAAGCCTTGGAGTGAACTACGAGGTCCACATAAATGATAGGAGATTTATAGACGCGTTGCTTAGGGCTTTCGGCGTCAAGCCAGGCCTCAATATTGGAGTGTATAGGCTAATAGACAAGCTAGACAAGCGCAGCGCCGACGATGTGGCGAAGATGCTGCTCGAGCTTGGGCTCGGAAAGGACCAGGTCGACAGCCTCATGGGCATCGTGACACGCGGCGGCAGCAATGATGAGAAGCTAGAGTACCTGCTGGAAGTGACAAAAGATGATACTGACCTGAAGGACTTCCGCTTGCTGCTGGATCTGCTCGGCCAATACGGACTCAGGGGCGCCGTGCTTGTGGATTTTGCTCTGGTGCGCGGCATAGACTATTACACTTCTACGGTCTTCGAATTCAAGAGCGCCAACAAGGATATGAAGGTATCTATAGGGAGCGGCGGCAGGTACGACAAGCTCATTGGGCTGTATTCCGGCAAGGACGTCGGCGCAGTAGGTGCATCGATGGGAATAGACAGGGTACTGGACCTCCTAGATGCAAGCGGATCGCTCAAGTATACGTATGCCCAGGCGATAATCAATTATATCAAGCAGGACAATTATACTTACGCGCTAAGCGTTGCAAACAGGCTGCGTGAAGCGGGCATAAACACAGACATCAACAACTCTTTTAGGAACCTCGCGAACCAGCTTTCGTATGCGAATTCACTGAAGATAAGGTATGCAATAATAGTTGGAGACGCAGAGCAAAAGGAGGGGAAGGTGAAGGTAAAGGACCTGGTCAGCGGCGAGGAATCCGTAATGGGTGTTGATGAGGCAGTGCAGCAGCTGACTAAGGCTGGTGATTAGATGGCAAAAAAATCAGATTTGGACTTGGTTACAGAGGAAAAAATACGTTCAGGAGGGGTATTGGTAAAGCTTTATTTTGATATACAGGATAAGGACAAGGACAAGCTGCAGCCGCTCATGACCGACCTGATAAACAACCGCTTGCTGAAATCCAGAGGAGTTGTATACTGCTATGGCAAGATACTCGACCCCATAGGCAAGGATGACCTTTACATAACCAGTGCGATAGTGACTGTGCTGACGGACAGCATCGGCGCGCTCATAAACATCATGTTCAACTATGCACCCGCAGGGCTCGAAATACTAAAGCCCGAAAAAGAGGTGTTCATAAAGACATCCGAGCTACAATCCGTGCTGCTTGACATATCGAACATATCGCTAACGTATTCCAAGTACATCCTCGAGAAGGTCATGGATAAGAACGAGGCGGAGATGGTAAGGAAGCAGCTGGACAACAGGGCTGAGATGGGGAAGAAGCTCATAGACAACTTCAAGAAGGATGACAAGGCTCAGGAGTCAAAATAGCTGCGCTTGAAGCTTAGGCTGAGCCTGCGGAGCGCCTTCTCCTTTTCAACTGGCTCGATCTTTGAGCCCTCAACTATCCCCTTCAACGATTCTACCACATTATCATACACGTGCAGGTTTATCTCATATGGTATGCGGTCCTTACCGCCTAGATTGTAGGCGTACATGGTAGGGTCGCGCTTGTATATCTCCCTATCGTATATTAGTGATGATATGATAGCCAATGAGCGCAGCGTTTTCCTCCCTACGCCCTTTATGCAGAGCAGTTGTTCATAGTTCTCAGGCTGCATCTCATTCGCGTGTGCCAGTGCCTTCTTGGCCCTATCGCTTAAATCTATTGGTAGTATCTTGTGCCTTGCAGGAAGAATATATGGCGAATCACATACCCTGAGCACCTCCTTTATGTCATCCTTGACCGCGATTACGGACGCGCCCCTCACCTCGGCATTCTTTTCAAATGTGAGGTCAGTAGTTAGCTTGCTGCTGCTTTGGACGCTAGCATTAGTTTCGTTCGCTATGTCATTCTTGTCTACTCCAGCCCCGAGGACCTGGAAGCGCACAGCCATTGAGGTGCTGCTCTGCATAGCCTGCTGTACTATCGCCCACGCACCGCTCTTTGACATCACGAACGTGTGGTGGTATATGCTTATATCGTCATAGACCAGCGCAGAGTCTATCTTTGCTATTAGTTTGCTGTATTTTATGAATTCTTCAGCCTTGCTACCAATTGATAGATAATCCGTGCCAGAGACTATCTGCTCTGGCGTTTTAGTGCCCTCTTTGCCTTTTCCTCCGGCTATGTATATATCGGAATTGCGGTTTAGAGCCTCCTTCAACGCACCCATAGTAACAGTAGTGGCGCCGCTGCTGTGCCAGTCGTATCCTATGGTATTTGAAAGCGCCTGCAGCCAATAAGGATCTGCAAGCCTGCTTACCAATTCGTCGGGCCCATATTCGTCTATGATCGCTTCCGCTATTATTCCGGAGAGTTTTACCATTCTTGGGAAGAGCCACCTTGGAGCCCTGCCGCCATGCAGCGGCAGGTATGTAACCCTTTGCATAATCCAGTTTACGAATTAGCGATATTAATACTTCGCACGGTTTCTTTGACCTTTATTGCAATACCTTATGGTACAGTATATCCTGAGTACCAGTTGCTCGAATATGTGATATCACCATTTGGTACTCCATTGTTGCCATTACCTGAATAGTCATTCGCATTACCATTGAGTGGCCACCAACCAACAAGACTTTGTATCTTTATTGGTGCTCCGCCTATGCCTTCTTTGTAAAGTGCTTTGATGTCGTTTATGGATAATGCAGTATTATAAAGTTGCACATTTGCTAGCCGACCACCTTCTAACCTAGCAGAGCAGCACCACCAACTTCCTAACTCAAAGGCATAACCATATTGTGCATAATCTGATGGAGCTGGTGAAGTCCATGTTACATTGTTACAATTTGCATTTACGCAAATGGCAAGATAATTCCCAGTACCACTAGGCATATAATTGAATACATCGGTCAAAAGTACCCATTTGTTATAGG
>JBMFWP010000036.1:0-5586 GCA_049965155.1 Candidatus Micrarchaeia archaeon
ATTCGGGAAGTCAAGCCTGTGGAGACGACGTAAGGCCTTCCGCAAGAAAGGCAGTTGCCGAGGAAGCAGGAACTATACGGGTGGCATCATGACAATCGCTCATAACCACCCTGGAAGCCCACGGCTTCAGCCGTGGGAGGATGTCACCTCCTAAGTATCCCTGCTATTATAGGATTGCTCAATTCGTGCTCCTCGAGCCTGTGTTTTGCGTCTTCCAATGCAGTTTCGTATTTTGTCGCACCCTTCTCAGAAACAGATTCTATTACATCACGGAAAAAGTCTTTCGAAACGGATTCTGTGATGCTCGCTCGCCTACACAATATGCGCATTTTCTCTTCAAACTCTACCTCATGCATCAGCTCTAACTTATTTGCAAATGAATTCAAGTATATGATAAACATGGCTGCATGCTTCTCTCTATATATATCATCTTTTAGCTCCCCTATTCCGTCCTTATCAACCGCATTCAGCAATGCACTAGGCGCCTTGCGTAGTACATTATGCTTCACAACCTCAAACTTTGCTACTGCCCTGTACGGGTTTTTGTATGAGATACTAAGATTATCTAACCTTTCCATCAGCGAATTTATAGTGCTTACCCATATACGGGTTGCCAATTCTCCGATATGCTGGCGGTTTTCAAAATTTTGCCTACCTGATACCTGGTTGCTATTCTGCACCTCTAAATGTCCTTTATACATAGATATCACTTCGGTATACTATACCAACCATGCTCCTAGATATAAATAGATTGCGTTTTGTACTACAAGCAGGACTTTGTGGATATGGAGGGCAATATGTACCTACTCATTTGTGCCAAAATGCACTGTACTGGGCTGTACTCATGAGTAACTAGGCACGAATATACTCCACCTGCTGTTTCTTGGTACAATGCCCAGCGTCCTGCATCTGGCATAGGCATATCTAGAGTAGCTTAGATACCTTTCTATGGAAGCCGATTTGGTTTCGTTTACTGCAATACGCTTTGGGTCATCATGCATCTTTATAGCTTCCAAGAACCCCCAAAGGGCCCTATCCAGACTGCGCACCTGTTCTGCATCATGCAGCAGCCTGATATCAGGCTTTGAGTACTTGCCATACTCTCTGAGGAATATCTGCCTTTCATTACCATCAAGAGCTGTCCTATAGAAGAACTGCGCAAGGTCGAGTTCAGGTTCGCTTATGCAGAAGGTATTGAAGTCTATGAGCTTGATGCCGCTTTTGCCGTATAGCATATTCTGAAGAGACAGATCGCCATGAATCAAGCGCAATTGCGTATTACTGAAATCCATGCTTTTGATCTTTTCGTACGCTTCGGATATGGTACGGGCGGAACCCGCACTTATATACTTGCCAGAAAAGGAGATGGCTGACTGTACCCTGCCACCCAGCACTATGGGTACGAACCAAGCGAGCTCGTGCGAATCTATCTGCTTGCGTTCGCTTGCCGTAGGCACATGTGCGTGCAGCCTGCCTACGATTCCTGCTATCTCTATCAGTCTGTCTTTTGTCAATCCGTGCAGCGGTTTGCCCTCTATATAATCAAGGAGCATAAACGGCTTATCAAACTTCCTGCCCCTCTCAAGATAGTATGCCCTCGGGGCTATACCCATCCCATCCACAGCCTTCAACGCTAGGTACTCCTTCCTAAGCGACCGCAAATTTTTTGCTTTTGATGCATTCTTTCCAAACCTCACCAAATACCTCTTGCTGCCTATGGCAGCAATGCGGTTTATACGCATTTCCCCTGCAAGTACGCCTTTGTATATATGCACCCTGCCTGCACTCTCTCTGCCAAACAGCCTAGGGTCCAATCCTCTTATGAATCCTTCAAGTGATTTCTGCATCTCTTGCACCCTCTTCTTTGCCCGTGCTAGATTGGGAAAGAGCCCAAGCATAAAAGGGAAAGAAACCTTAAAGCATTTTGCATTAGAGGCAGTTGGCGATAGTATCAATTGAAAAACCTTTTTAAATCCTCTATGCAGTATAAAGTAGAAGTGTATGCAAGGTATCAAGAAGCCACAATATGTTGGACAGAAAGACGATCTGAATAAAGAGTATTCGATAAAGTCTGAGATAAAATCTTTTGTCGAGTTCTTCTACATAAAGACCGTACCATCATATGGCAACAACTTTTTCTTCACTATCGGGGTATATCTTCTAGAGATATTCGGCGTGCTGGCAATAACGGGCATGATTATGGTGCTTTTTGGCCCATACTGGTGGGACCTCACCGCAGCTGGAACATTTGTCAGGAGCATACACCTATGGGCTGCGGAGGCATTCGTAACTCTGATACTGTTGCACTTGTTCGTGCAGTTTTCGACATCTTCTTTCAAGAAGAAGCGGCTAGTCTGGATGCTAGGCAGCGCGATGCTGTTCTTAGTATTCCTCGAATTTGCTTTCGGGATAGGCCTCAGAGGAGACTTTGTATCGCAATGGAACGACAAGGCTGGTGCAGACCTTTGGAACGGGCTCGGCTTAGGCTATTGGGTAAATCCACTCAATCAGGGTGCGCTACTCGGATGGCATATAGCCATAGTGCCACTGCTGCTTGTAGTGCTGATGTTCACTCACTATATGCTTGTTAAGAATAAAGGGCTCAGCACTCCATACAAGAAGGGCATACCATACAGCATGGTGCCTGCCAACCACAAGACTATGTACAGGCGCATGGTATACGTGCTCGTGATAATACTCTTGTTTGCAGTATTCCTCAGGGCGCCATATGTCGCCCCCCTGACAATACAGGGTGTAGCGCAAGAGCATCCGAATGCGATGGCCATAACGCTTCTCAATGAATTCAATTATAGCTCTGGAACTGCAACATACTTGGATACAATAGATCCGTATACTTTCAGCACAAGGGATGCGTATGTGTTGAAGCCTTATGCCGAGTACGTTAACATATCGCATTCGAGGAATGAGGTAGATGTGCTATTTGCCGAAAATGCGAGCTCACAGGAGGCTATATTGAAGTCGGCATACGCTTATTTTAAGCATAATGGGACTATACAAAACGGCACTAATTCATCGAATCCGTTGATAAACATAGTTTCAAGGCTTACAGATCTCGCGCAAACGGGTGCATACCAGCCGATATTGCAGAGCGAGACTGCGAGTGGGCTGAATCAAACATATGTGATACGCTTTCTGGCTGATACGGGGGTGTTATACAGCACAGCTACGGAATACGGCTTAAGAACTTCACAGTGGGGGATGATAAGGGCAGGAGGCATGTGGTGGCAAATAGGCAGCTACTGGGTTGCTCCTTACAACTACTTGGAGATAATAACAGCAGGCATGCCATGGTGGAGCGACTTAGAGAACGGTACAGTAGGCGCAATAGTATTCGCACTGCTTGTTTTCCTTCCATATATACCTGGCCTGAGGGATATACCAGACAAGCTCCGTCTGTATAAAATATTCTGGAACAGGTATACAATACCAGAAATGAAGAAAAAGCGCAAAGCCCAATAAGGTGTTAATCACGATGTTTCATGAAAAGTGCGGTACTCTGTTGCGGCGCAAGGAAGTTGATGGCAAACCGGTTCTCTACTGCCCAGCCTGCAACGAAACAGTAGAGACAAATAAAGTTGAAGATTTGAAGATAGTGTTTCCTGCAAGACCCCGGCGGACAATATTGATGCCGCAGGCTAAAGATGCTGAAGAATCAGAGAATCATAAAGAGAGAAACAAGTCATGACATGCCAGGATCAGTATATGCGCGCAATATGTGAGGTCGCTATGGATAGCATTAAAGTAATAGAGATACATCCGCCATCTGGTTTAAAGAAAGAAATTACGGCCATACTCAACGAATTTGCAAACAAATACAGGGTCTATCGAGATGCTAGCAGGAAGAGTCCACATATCACTGTACTCGACCTTTCATCTACTGCTTATACATACAATTATCTCCTGGACAAGACTAAAAAAGTAGCTGAAGCTATTCAACCTTTCAAGATTCGCATCGACGGAATCGGATCATTTGACCAATTGAACAAGAAAGGAGGGCCCATAAGGAGAAGGCACAATTATGTAATATACCTGCGCGTTATCGATGATGGCAATATACTATCGATGCGTAAAAAGCTTATCTCCAATTTCTACGAAGTCAAGTTACATTACAGGAAATTCGTGCCTCATGTTACTATCTCTCACCAGGACCTTGATAAAAGGGGCTTTGAAAGGGCGCTCAAAGAATATAGGAATTTCTCATTTAGGCACAGCTTTACTGTTAAGGGCCTGTACCTTCGTACTTATTCCAAAAGCTCCAAGCCACATGCCAGATATATAAGGTTTGGCAGAAGTGCCACCTAATTATAGATTGCCATCACAATAAATATGGGTGTATACATGGCACGCAAGAAGAGAGGTATAGACCTAGATAGCATAATAAGTGAACACGAGGCGTATGAATCGAGGATATCGCGCAACGTGAGGGGAGAGGATACGCAGCAGTCAAAAGAGCTTATAGGTACAGTAGAACAATTCTTTGAAAAGATAAGTGTTGCAGCAATAAGACTGCAAGGCAGCTTAAAAGTCGGAGACATAATAGAGATTGGCACGGAAGAAGAGGCAGTAAGGCAGAAAGTCGCCAGCATGCAGATAGACAGAAAAGATGTTGAAGAAGCCTTTGCTGGAGATTCGGTCGGTATAAAAAGCAAGTACAAGGTAGATATAGGCAGCCCGGTATATAGAACGGTTAGGTGACCATAATCTCTTTGAGGTTTGTCTCGTTTGTCGGAAGTATTAAAATGATTACGAGTTAAAGATTATCGTGGCTAAATTATTTCTATCGGGGGGCGGTAACGCAAAGCAAACGATGAAGCTAGACAATATGTTTATTTCTGCGATTCCTGGCGATAAGAAAACGCTTTATATACCTGTAGCTATGCCAGAGTCACACCATACATTCGGCGAATGTTTTGATTGGTTTAAGAATGCGATGTCATTGCACAGCCTAGATACTATCGATATGTGGACCACTCTCAATAATAAAAAATACTCAGAACTGAGTGCCTACGATGCAATTTACTTTGGAGGCGGAAATACGTTCCGCTTATTAGATATTGTGAAGCGCAGCGGATTTGATAAGCTCATTAGGAGATATATGCGCTCCGATGGCATAGTATACGGCGGCAGTGCGGGTGCAATAATCATGGGCAAAGATATAGAGCTAGCTGGTTTTGGAGGGGATGCAGACAAGAATATGGTTGGCCTAAGGGAGTTTAACGGTTTGAATATTGTAAATGGCTATTCAATACAATGCCATTATACTATAAAAGATGATACGCAGATGAAATCCTATATCCGAAAAACTGGCATAAATGTCATAGCGCTCAAAGATAATGCAGGCATTGTTGTTGAGGACGGCAAAATAAGGCCAGTAGGTAAGGTTTACGTTTTCGAGATGAACAAAGGCAAGGTAAGTAAAAGACTATTATGAAAGCACCAATTTGCGCTAGTTGTAGAAAATATCCTGCTATCTTGCAGTTTCGAAAGTCACTATAGGTTAATATCTTAAAGAATTCTACCGACTTCGTCGGTAGTTGAAAAACATCTATCTATTTTTCCATAAAT
>JBMFWP010000037.1:0-5365 GCA_049965155.1 Candidatus Micrarchaeia archaeon
CCGCAAGAAAGGCAGTTGCCGAGGAAGCAGGAACTATACGGGTGGCATCATGACAATTGCTCATAACCACCCTGGAATCCCACGGCTTCAGCCGTGGGAGGATGTCACAAAATGTGAAAATAATATGTATGGGAGCAATAGAAAAGCAAAAGTCTTTAGACGATTACTTGCTTAGCTCTTACAAAAGCCTGGTCAGGTTGCAGAATGAAAATGACCAAAGCCTTTCAGGCGCCAACCCTATATCCGTCTCGCATAGCGAGCACTATTATGTATCAGAGCGCCAGGAAGTGGTTAGAACATCATCATGGCTAAGCATAGAGCCTGCCGGATTCTTTGAAAAAGCATACAGCTACGGCAGCATGGGCAAATACTGTGTGCGCATAGAATTTGCAAAAGTCCTGAACTCTTACCATAGGGGAGGCACAGCGCTCCAGCTGATTACTCCGTTCCGCTATGGCAACGCCAAAGAAGGCAAGAAAATATCGTTTTTTGTCAATAATATTGACTGGGGGACTGCGGAGGCAATATCCAACGCGGCAAACCTGGCCATAGAGGAAAATCCAGACTGCGAAGTGATTGCATCTCTATTATCCTGGAAGAAGCAGAATTCTGGCCATAACTCTAGCAGTTATCCATTCAATATGTCATCTACATATTCCATGTCGAATCTTTTGCTATACTTATCAGAAAAGCGGGTTAAAGACGGAGAAGAGGTAATTTCTCACCGCATATACCCTGCTCTATTGCGAAGGTGAAAGCAGCAGTTAAAATCTGTGTATTTGCTTGTCCTGCCTTTGCTTAAACACGCAATATGGTGCCACTATCCTGCTATGTATATATGCTTTGCATCCTAATGCTATGTTTGAGTATTGTGCTTCTGGCCTTTAGATGGAGTTCATATTCGAGATAGCGATCTTTTTTGCCACTGCCCTTGCAATAGGTGTAGTTGGAAACATTGCCGGCATAGGCGGAGGGGTTCTTCTCATGGTTGTGCTGCTATTTGTTTTCAAGATGAACCCTGTACTGGCAGGAGGGTTTAGCCTTCTAACTATAATAGCTAGCACCATGGCCGGCTCCATGTTCAATATAAAAGCAAAAGCGATAGGCAAGCGTTTATTCTATGTAATTGCAGCTGCGGCAGGGGCTGGGGCAGTCATAGGCTCTATTATAAGCTATTTCGTGGCTGTTGGCACATTTGACCTGGCTTTTGGGTTTACGAGCATGTCACTTGGAATATTCTCTTTAGCCGCAACAAAGGCGGAGACAAGAAAAGGCAAGGGCGGCGCATACCTGAAGGAGAGCTTCAATGATTACAAGTTAGGTAAGGATGCATCTGCAAGCCCAGGTGCAGGGTACGGGACAGGCGCTGTGGCATTAACAGCAGGCCTGCTTGCTGGGCTATTCGGAATAGGCATAGGTGCAGTGACTGGTACATTCCTAACTGCAATAAGGCGCCTAAACCCTAAGACTGCATTCTCAACGGTTGTTGCAGCAATGATAATAACATCAGCAATAGGTGCTACTGTACATTTCCTCAAGCCCGGATTGGAGCTTTCAAGCACTATATTCGCAGTGCCGCTCATAATAGGCGGGGCTCTGGGCGGCATTATTGGCGCTTACGCATCAACAAGGATGAGCTTTGTGGCACTGAGGTCATTCCAGGGGTACATAATACTGCTTTTGGGCATTATTGCAATAGCATCAAGCCTTGCTGGGGCTTGATGTCGCCAGTTTGTAGCAAAAGTTGCTTCGTATCTGCTATTTTTGATAGAAGCGGCATCACTCCAACACGGGAAGTATCTATGCACCTTTTCATTCGTCCCTGCGGTTTGGGAAGTCGTAGTATATATCTCTCCTGAGCATGTTCTTCCACGGATGTTTCGAATACACCTCTCCCTCAGTTAGCATGTCATATTCACGCGAGAGCACTTCCGTAACCACTGGAATGCGTTTCTCGCTTATATACTTGCCCATCTCTTCCAATGTCATACTTGTAAGCCTGTCAGGTATAGATCCGAACAGGTCTGCCACATATCCCCTTTCCCAGGATTGTATATTGGGGTTGTCTGCGACCCTTATCAATCTCTTTACGCCTTTCATCGCAGCCCTCTCTGCAGCTTCACTCTCACCCTTCGATTCGAATTCCCTCGCGAGTGCAAGCTTGTTGGCCGCGTATATCAGCCCAGGGTTTATCCCTTTCGCATGCATCTCCTTAGTGTCAAAGCCGTTTTCTAGTGCTATAGTATATGACATAAAATCGCCTGCTATAAAACGCAGCCATTCAGATATATAAATGTTTCCACCCTTTAAAAAGTGTTCCATCTATCGCTAATCAATACTGCTGCCATTTGAGCCGAGCGAATAGCCAGGATGATGAAAAAGAAGAAAAAGAAAACCTGCGCATCTGTGCAGCGCAGGCGTAAGTGCAGTGCCGCTTTACTTACTCGCTCTCCTTCCTTTAGCCTTCGGAGCGGCCACCTCCTTGACCTTCAGCATCGGCGACAGTATGAACGCTATCAGCTCTATTACGAAAACAATACTGACAGCAATCGCTGCATTGACCGCGAACTCCGGCCCAAGGAATACTGGTATGAAGGCAACGCCCAAGTTCGTGACCACGCTATACATGGACGTGGCGAATCCTGACTGCGCCGGATCCGATACATACTTTGTCGTTGAGGTCATTGCCATGGTCCAGAATGCATTGCCGAAGAATCCGAACAGGAAGAACGCCGCTAAGAGCAGTCCTATGTTCGGTCCAAAGCCGAGAGAGTATGCCAATGCTGTGACGAATATCAGCGACAGCAGCGACGTTGATACAAGGCCTGCGCGTATTGCCCTATACTGCTCGAATATCGGCGGCAGTATTATCGCGCCGAGCGCGGAGCCAAGGAACGCAAGTCCTCCTAGAAGCCCTCCATATGTGAGCGCCTGTGCCAGCGCGAAGTGGAAATGCAGCAGCATCGTGGATGCGATGCCGCCAAACATCACTGACATAGAAGCTATCGAAAGGCCGACCCAGAAGTTCTTTATCATGCCTACCTTGAACACTCCGTGCAATGACTTGCCCTTGTAGTTTATCGGGTATCCCTTTATGCCCGGCACTACCCATATCGCAGCTATTATTGCAAGCGCAGCGGTGAACCATAGTGCCCCGCTCATGCCTAATGCGCTTGTAAGCGCCGATCCGAAGAATGCGCCAAATGCCAAGCCCAAGAACAGTATGCCAACGCTGATGCCCACAATCGTGTGCGCGTGCTCCTTTGATATGGAGTCAGCCACGCTACCCACAGGCGCCATCGCAAGCGGATATGCTGAAGCTGCTATTATCTGGAATATTATGAAACCCACATAATTGGTGGTGAATAAGCTTCTGCCTACAAGGCCTATCACAGATAGCGCTATTGCATAGTATATGGCAGCCTTGACTGTGAATTTCGCCGATATCCAGCCCGCCAGCAATCCGAGCACCACCATAGTGTAGCCGTACATGCTTATCAAAAGCAGCACTGCTGCTATGTTAACACCTAGAGAGGTGCTGAGCAACGGTACCAACGGTGCCAGTATGAACCATCCGAACCCTATCGTGAACAGCAGGAACCAATACGGGAGCAACTTCGTCCATTTAGTCATATCATCACTATCGATTAACCTATCCAATATAGCATTTTTAAATGTTTCTATATTGACAAACGAATCTCTGCCAATGGCCCAACGCCCTGGGGCAAATGCCTTACTATCCTTGCCCATATTTGTGAAAGGTCAATGCATATATGCATGAAATGCTATGGTGTAAATCCCAACAACAAAATGCATATAAACTTAATATGAGAGCCAACCCTGATTGCATGGAGGGTTACGATATAATCGTCGTAGGCGGAGGCCCGGCAGGAATGGGCGCAGCTCTCACAGCAGCGAGGCTTGGGCTCAGGACTGCGATAATAGAACGCACTACCTTGCTCGGAGGGAACTGGACGAACGGCTATGTCCTTTCCATACTGGGCGCATACACATATGACGGATCGCAGAAGATAGTCGGCGGCATAGTGGATGAGATAGTAGCTGCGCTCAAGGAGCGCGGCGGCACAAAGGGCCAGAGCGGCAACTTCATCCCTTTCAGGCCAGACGAGATGAAGCTTACCCTTTCGTACCTTGCCACTAAATACAATGTCAGCACATACTTCGGATCGCTGGTTGTGGACGCCGAGGTTTCGGACAACCAAATAAAATCAGTAAAGGTATCGAGCAAAGACGGAATGAAGGAGCTGGGCGCGAAGTTCTATGTGGATGGCAGCGGCGATGCCGACTTGGCTTACTATGCAACATCAAATGTCATAGAGGGGAAGGAGGGTGCTGGATGGCACCAGGAAGCCACGCTGCCGTTCCGCATAGGCAATGTGGATGAGGATGAGGTAATAAATTTCTCGAAGGAACACCCCGAACTAATATCCGCGGTGCTGAGGGACGGCAGGCTTGAGAGGTTCAGGATAATGCCCCCTCTGGTGAAAAAGGCAAAGGAGGAGCATGAGCTTTACCTGCCGGATGCAAATGCGGAATTCCTGTTCAACACGAGCCGCAAGGGCGAGTTCGTGTGCAACGCCACGCATGCTAAGATAAATGACTTCAAATCAGGCCGGGAGCTCGCCATAGCGATAAACAACCTGCGCCACCAAGTCGTGTCTTCGCTGAATTTCCTGATAAAGGAGGTCAAGGGCTTTGAGAATGCATACCTGCTTGATTCTGCATCAGGGATCGGCCTGCGCGAGACCAGGCGTGCCATAGGCGAATACGTGCTCAAGAAATCCGATGTGCTTGGCAACGCTAGGTTCGACAACGCGATAGCGCGCTGCGGCCACCCACTTGAAATACACGACCCTGAGAAAGGCGTAGTGTACGTGCATCTGGATGGAGGCGATTCATCATGGTACCACATACCATATGGCTCGATAGTCCAGAAAGGTGTGGATAATGCATTCGTGATAGGCAGGTGCCTGAGTGCAGAGTTTGAAGCGCAGGCGAGCGCAAGGGTCACAGGCACAGCGCTTGCAATGGGTCAGGCTGCTGCTACAGCCGCGTATCTGTGCATAAAGGGCTCGGTAAAGCGTGCAATAGATATAGACATCAAGCAGCTGCAAAGCAAGCTCAGGGAGGACGGCGCAATAATATAATGCCAGCGGCTCATAGCCCGGCAATCACTAACCATATGCTAGATGATTTCATGCGCCTAATGCCGCAGCGCAAGGCGCTTGCCATAAGCAGCCGTATGTAAAACAGCCATTCCGCAGGGTATAAATATCTCGTGCCCTCCAATAACCTGATTTCATGGCAGAGACAAATAGCACAAAATATGTCGGAGAGCATGAAC
>JBMFWP010000038.1:0-5001 GCA_049965155.1 Candidatus Micrarchaeia archaeon
GTATCTCCAAATCCCTTTGCAGCAAGGCAGCGGGATAGGAGTAGTGGGTGTCCTGGCACACCCTGCGGTATATCATTAGAAAGAGCATAGATGGTGCAATGATGCCAATGGTTGAAACAAACCTTGAAACCGTGAGGAACCCCACGAATTTATTCGTGGGAGGATGTCAGTACACAATATGCATACCTACTTGCCCCTATAAAACCTGCGGAATACTGCTATAGAGCATATTACCAATGCTCCAGAGACTGCGAAGGCGAACCAGTATCCTATGAAAAACGCCGCATAGCCTGCAATCACCGAGCCGAGCAGGTATCCAAGGCCAACAACGCCGCTGTATACGCCCAGTTTCCTGCCCCTCTTTTCGCTGCCTATCTCATCAAACAGGAGCGTGTTGGATGCGGTGTAGAAAATGGCAAAGGCGAGCCCTGCCGTTATGGCATATATGAGCAGGTTGACGATGAAGCCGGCATATCCAGCCACGAGAACAAAGACCAGCCCTATAGCTATGTAGCCAGCGGCCCTGAGCCACAGCGAGCCCATTATAGTCATGCGTTCCCCATTGGCCTCAGTATACCTTCCTGAAAGATAGAACGCTATGGTCTGCACAGCGTAGCCGCCGAAAATCACCGCGAATACATAGATATTGAGCAGGCCTATCTTCCTGAGCCCTGGCACATATGCAGTGTTGAATATGCCGCTGCCAAGGTAGAAAGCGAAAAGCGCTATATACAAGAGAGTCAGGTCCTGCATCTTTTTCGGCCCTCTTGGTAAGAATATTGATTTTATGAAATGCACATTCGGCAGCCTTATGAACAGCAGGTTGTGCATCATCAGCCTTACCCTGAGCGCAAGCCTGTTCTCAATTATCTCCCTCCTCTTGAATGCCTTCTGCGGTTCCTTTATCGCGAAGGCTATTATCAACGAGGCTATGATGAAAGGTATAAGCATGAGCATCAGGATTCTCAACGGCAGAAAGCCAGCAACTACAGAAGCCACGAGCAGGCCAAAGGACCCGCCTATGCTGCCCAGCATCTGCAGCTTTGAGAAGCCCCTTGCCCATAGCTTCTTCTCTATTGTTTCCATGACCAGCAGGCTCAGGGGAGTGGCTGCAGAAGCGGTGAAGAAAGACAGCACCCCGAACAGCGCTATCACCTCATCTATATTTGTTGCATACGCCATCGCAGCAAGCACTGCTGCCACGCTTGCATAAGCAATGAAGACAAAAACCTTGCGGCTATTGTACACATCTATGAGCCAACCCCAGAAAACCGAGGCTATTATTGATACTAGGTAAAAAGCTGCCATTGCATACGATACATCTATGACCGTGCCGTGCAGGTCCAGTATGAATAGGGCAATTATGGTGCCTATAGGCCCATAGGCTATCTGGTAAGGTAGCGTCGAATACATCCATATGTCACGCTTCGTGATATCCTTCCTAAGCCTTTCCCCGATCTCCATATACAAGCACCGCCAGTTCACATTGGCTTTTCTGCCTTTACTCCCCTATATGCATCCTTGACTGCAAAGCCGCACCGCCGCAGCCTGCTTATTATACCTCGCCTATAATTGTGCTTCGGATTCTGCACCTTTGTGCCTATGAAATGGTAAAGCGTGCCTCCGGGCTTGAGCACCCTGTAGAGTTCTCTATAAAAATCCCCAGAGTAAAGGCTTGTGGTGCTTTGGAGAGTTGGCGGATCATGGAGCACAGCATCAAATCTAGAGCTTTCAAGCTTGCGGATCTCTTCAGCAGCATCTCCATTTGAAACATGTATATTGCTGTTGAATGCGCCCTTTGACCATGGATTAACCTTTGCGAGCTCCAGCACGGTCTCAGATATCTCATAGCTCAGCACTCTTGATGCGCCTCTCTCTTTCAGAAGGGCCGATGTATACCCTAGCCCAAATACTGTATCCAAGGCCTCGCCTTCTATTTTGCCTAAGGACTCAACTTTTGCATGCGCCTCCTGCATGGGGGTAGAGGTGGATACAGTATGCATGAAGCTGCCGTTTATCTCTATGGTCGTAGGCCAGTCTATCTTCGGCTCGTAGAGCTTGTAAGTGGAGTTGCCTTCAAATGCATAGAGCCACTTTATATCATTATCTGCAACCATGAAGCAATCATTTCGCGAGCGCCTTTTATGGATCTTTGAAAGTGTCTCGATTGCAATGTCCTGTCCATCTGGCATAGTTATCTTGTCATCACGTACGAGCACCCTGCTTTTAGACATGCCAAAATCAAGGCTGATTGAAAGCTCGCCTTTTCCAGCGCCGAGCATGCGCTCTATATGGTACCCAGATAGGAAGAAAGCATCCATGCAATCCGAATCTCAATCTATATTTATAGAAGTTGCTTTTTGCGGCAGTTTACCTGCAATAAATACAGATTCAACAATAATATATCTTTTTTTCCTTTGTATGCAGATTGATCGTATGGCAGCAGGTATTATAGATTATGCGTACTCGGAGGCATCGAAGGTGAGCGATGGGTTCACGGAAGCATACACGGAGGAATATTCATCGATAGGGGCGGTAATAGAGCAGGGTAAATTCAATGGCATATTCTCCTCCAATGGCTCAGGGATAAGGGTGCGCCTGATTTCTAAGGGCAACCTGTATTCTATGTCTACAAATCTGGTCAACAGGGCATCAATAAGGTCAATGATACATGGGGCTAAGGGCCTTCCTGCAAGGAAGGTCAGCATATCCGACGAGCATGCAGTAAAGGGCAAGGACATAGTCAAAGGGAGGAAAGAGCCCGATATTGATGGCATAAAGGATGCAATACTAGAAATAGACAGATACCTGCAAGATAAGCGCGTGAAATACAGGAGCGTTTACATTAATTTCTCATATACCAAGAGCGCGTTCATGAATGACTGCGGTTCCAATATAGAGTCACGTATACCTCTCCTAAATGTATACGCAAATTTCATAGTCTCTGGGAAGAAAGGCACACGCTCTAGATTCATGCAGCTTGGCGGAGTTGGTGGGCTAGAGACACTTTCAATGAATGCATTAGGGCACAGGCTTCACAATGAGATATCCGGACTGTATGAAGTTGCGCAGAACGGCAAAAACCTAAGCGCCAGCGAAATGCGCAGCATAAAGAACGTAGTTATATCTCCAGAGATAAGTGGCATAGCTGTTCATGAGAGCATAGGCCATCCAAACGAGTCCGATAGGGTATTTGGAAGGGAAGCGGCACAGGCAGGAACTAGCTATCTAAATGGAGACAACTTAGGTTTGGAGATTGGAAGCGAAGCTGTTACTGTGGTTGACGAGCCCCAGATCAGCAGTTCAAACGGTTACTACAAATATGACGACGAAGGAGTCATAGGCAGGAAAAAGATAATAATAAAGAAAGGAATGCAGAACGAGCTGCTTACAAACAGGGAATATGCTGCCATGCTCGGTACGAGCAGCAATGGCTCCGCCAGGTCCAGCTCATACTCTGTAGAGCCCATAGTGCGCATGTCAAACACATACCTGCAGAAAGGCAGCGCAACTTTTGAAGAGCTGGTAAGTGAAGCTAGGGACGGCATATATGTAAAAAGCTTCAACGGCTGGAACATAGACGATACACGTAGCTTTTCGATGTACCAGGGCAATGAGGCGTATATGATAAGAAATGGCAGGATAGCAGAGCCAGTCATGAATTACAAGCTTGAAACCAGCACTTTGAAATTCTGGCATGCGGTTGATCTTGTGGGCAAGGATTTCAACCTGTACCTTGCGACATGCGGAAAGGGTGAGCCGGAGCAAGGCGTTCCAGTAACCAATGGGGGAGCGTCTGCGTTGTTGAAGTTTGATAGGTAGTTAAATGGATATAATAAGAGACAGCATAAAGTATGCCAAGTCGCTTGGATTCGAAGATGTAATAATAGGGATAGAAGAGTCTTCAGTGAGCTATTTGAAGATAGCAAACTCGGAAGTTAATTCCATCGTGGAAGATAGCGATGCATCTGGGCAAGTATACTTAACGCAAGGCAAGAAGATAGTGGCGAGCGACGTGCCTAAGGTAGACACGCAGAACATGCGCACAGCTATAAGAAATGCCAAAGCAACGATGAAGCTAGTAAAGCCAAAGGAGGACTACAATGGCATAGCTGAAGGTAAATTCAAGTACAGCAAGGCGCCCGGATATGACAAAAAGCTTGAAGACCTAAAAGGCAAGGATATGGCAGACATTGCAACTGCAGCTATAAACGGTGCACTGACTGGCAAGGCCGAAACAGTGTCTGGCATGGTGACGGTAGAAAAAATAAGGTTCAGTATGGGCACGAGCAATGGCCTAGCAGGCAATTACAGTTCTGCTGATATAAGGCTCTCTCTAAGGGTAGACGGCAAAGGCTTTTCATATCAGGATGTTGCCGCTTCCAAATACCTAAACAAGCTAAATCCGGGTAAATTTGGGAAGGAAACCTCCGCAATGCTTGACAGAGTTTCTGGATTCGGCAAGATAAAGTCAGGTACTTATGATATCATATACTCGCCCGCCCCCGCCTCTAATCTCATGCAGAACATAACTGAAATGGCGCTTATATCTAGTGTTGAGACTGGAGGCTTCCTTTCAGGAAAACTAGGCAAGGAAATAGGAAGCAGAAACCTGAGCATTTATGATGATGGGGTAAATAGTGCGTATATAGGGTCATCTCCATTTGATGAAGAAGGCTATCCAACACAGAAAACACCGGTAGTAGAAAGAGGAGTTCTCAAGAACTATTTGCATAATTGGTCCACAGCTAAGAAGTACGGCGTTAAAAGCACAGGCAATGCAGGCCTGATAGACCCAAAGACTAATACCTTGGTGCTCGATTTCAAATCAAAAGTCAAGGATGAAGATTCTCTTATATGTGAGGTTAAGCGCGGCTTGCTGATAACAGGCACGTGGTATACGCGGTTTGATAATGAAGAGAACGGCGACTTCTCAACAGTACCCCGCAATCTTGCAATATATATAGAAGAAGGCGAGCCGAAATTCGCCATAAAGCAGCT
>JBMFWP010000039.1:0-4782 GCA_049965155.1 Candidatus Micrarchaeia archaeon
CTGCACTGCCAACATCGCATCCGAGTATCTGGCCCCTAGTTTTGGCAAAGCCATAAGGCTTTCCTATGAGTACCTTTTTGCCGTTTTTTTCATAAAAATCCTTTATCTCTTCAATCTGGTGCACATGCTGAATTGTAGTGACCAGGCCTATTGTATTGTAGCCATTCAGGTACTCAAGAGATTTTGGCAAAAGATCGAGAGGCGCGTCTATCTCATAGGCGACATACTCGACATTGAAATCTACATGGTGGAATTCAGCATGCCCAAAATGAATAAGCTTGTCTGCCTTTATTGCCCTCGCTTCATCTAAAGCAAGGTCACATGCACCAAAAGTTGGGGATGCAGATATGAACACTTCGTTTCCTTCTGCTTCAAGCTTTTTTGAGTACTCCAAGGCCTTTTGCTTGAGCCCTTCGGGAAACTGCAGCAATACTCGCATTGTATCAACGGTTATACTATTGTTTAGATATTTAGACTTTGGCGCGGCCTAATAGCAATACATGCCAGAATGCGCATGTACTAACGTTAAATAACAAGTTGTAGTGGCGCTCAATAGGACATATTGACCTTGAAAGAGCCAGAAAGCTTAGATGCAGCCCTTCTATAAGCTTCCTTGACTATGTCCTTGTTCTGCTTGTCTGTTTCGACCATGAATACGGGCTGGTCCCTCCTTATCCTTGCAGCCACTGATACTGGCCTTCCGAATGCCAATGTCATCCCCTGTGATATTCTGTCTGCTCCTGCCCCTGTAGCCATCTTGTGCTCACGGACTACATTGTGTGGGTATACAAGCACACGGAAGAAATACGCGCCTGGCAGCTTAGACTCAAGGTACCTATTAGTTGCCTGCCTTGCTGATTCCAATGCATTAGACCTGAGCTGTATCGGCACTGTTGCATCAAGTGTTGCCTTGAGATTATAGGTATCCTTCTTTGTGCCCATATTGAATACCAATAGGCTCGTATGGGGCATAGCCCTAACATAGTTCTTCCTAGGTTTCTTGAGGGAATACCTTGCCCAAGCTTGCGAATCAATATTTCTATAAGTCCTAGCTGGTCTTAACCTTGCCATATATAAAACCTCAATAAATATTATAAGTACTGGGCGCTAATGCTTTAAGATAGAAAATGCGCAGTTTAACTTATGCGGGAAAAATATAAAAACATAGCTGTATGCTGCCAGTCATACGCAATGCATGTACAAAGCACTTGGCCCACTAACCCAAATAGCTCGGCATAGAAAAGTATTTTATGGTATTCTATCGATATGTTCTTATGGTGGTAACATGGAGTTGCTCGATAACGCCCTCAACCAGGCTGTGAACGATCAGCCAGTCGATCCAGACCTGTTCAGACCCAGGATAGCAGTATGCGGAATAGGCGGAGGCGGCAGCAATACTATAAACAGGATAAGCAAGATGGAGATACACGGTGCAAAGCTGATAGCGATAAATACTGATAACAAGCACCTCTACAGCCTTGATCCTTCGATTAAGAAGCTTCTGATCGGCGGCCCGCTCACAAGGGGTCTTGGAGCTGGCGGATTCCCTGAAATAGGGAAGAAAGCTGCTGAATACTCCCGCTCTGACATAAGCAGCGAATTAAGCGACTCGAATATGGTATTCATAACCGCAGGCATGGGTGGCGGCACAGGAACTGGGGCAGCACAAGTTGTAGCGGAGTTGGCAAAGAGCGCTGGAGCCATAGTGATAGGCATAGTCACATTCCCGTTTGCACTGGAAAGGGTGCGCATGGAGGTCGCAAGGAGGGGCATAGAAGAGCTCAGGAAGAACGTCGATACACTTATAGTGATAGACAACCAGAGGCTCGTCACATTATACCCTAACCTCGCCATAGAGCAGGCATTCCGCGTAGCCGATGAAGTCACATCTAGGGCGATAAAGGGCATAACAGAAACAATAACCACACCAAGCCTGATAAACCTGGATTTCGCAGACGTAAAGAACATAATGGCCGGAGGCGGCCTCGCAATGATAAGCGTCGGGGAAGGCAAAGGTACAGACAAGGTCGATGCAGTGGTGAAGGATACGCTCAGCAACAAGTTGCTTGATGTAGACTATGAAAACGCAAGCGGCGTATTGCTGCACATAACTGGGGGCGAAGACATGACTCTGGGGGAGGCGAATGAAATCGGCAGCAAGCTCACAAGCATGGTTTCGCCTAATGCCAACGTATTGTGGGGCGCGAGGATAGACCCATCATATAATGGCAAGGTCGAAGTCATAGCAATATTCTCAGGTGTAACTGGTTCATCAATACTCGGCCATGGTGATGAAGGGAAGGAATCAGGCTCATTAGGGATAGAATCGATATGAGCGCATCGCATTGGGTTTTCGTTTTACTGCTACATTATTGAGGCTACGGTATTGCCGTGCACCTCCTTATCCCTATCCAGCATGTAAACCCTGGCGTTGCTTATCTGCTTCATTGACTCGTCATGGGTTATTATGAAAACCTGGTCGACTACCTTAGGCAGGTTGTTGCTCAGCATATTTATGAGCTTGTCTATGCCGTTGCTATCAACATTGTGCGTTGGCTCATCAAGTATTATCCACCTAAGGTTCGGCACTATTACCATAGACATGGCTATGCGCATTGCGAGGCACGCCAGGCTCCTCTCGCCGCCGCTTGCAACGGAATCTATGCTGAGCCATCTCTCTTCTCCATCAAGCACAACCCTGGATTCAAGCAGGTAATCATCCTTCTTTGCCGTCAGCCTTATCGCAGTGTAATCCCCATAAGGGTACAGTTCCGACCATACTGATTGCATCAGGCTATTCACAGACCCTATTAGCTTGCTGCGCAGCATTGCCTCTGTGTCTACCAGCGCCGCCTTGAACTTGTTCATGTTTGCTATCAGCGCCCTCCTCTCCTTTATCCTTGATTCTATCCTGCTAAAATCGTCTATCTGCTTCTTTTTGTCTGATATCTGCGCTTCTATCTTCTTGGCGTAAGTACCGTCGCTCTCCAGCTTGGAATTCACTTCGCTAAGCTCTGAAGATATCTTTGTGAGCGCATCCTGCGCCAAGTATATCTCTTTCTCGTCTACACTCATTCCCGAAAGGCTCTTTTCAACTTCGTTTAAGGCGGCCTCGTTGGCGCGCACCTCGCGCGAGTAATCCTCCCTTCTTGCAATCTTTTCAGCGTCGAGCTTAGCCTTATTGAGCAGCTCCTTGGCCTTTTCGCTCTCCTCAAATTTTAACTTATAGCGTTTCTCTGCATCTATGCGTTTCGCTTCTGCCTCCTCTTGCTCCTTGGAAAGCTTAGCCATGTCGATGCCTACTGCCTCGAAATCCTTTAGCCTCGCGTTGTCGAGTGCCAGCTTATCAATCGATGACTTTAGCGCTTTAATTTTATCCTCGAGCTCTTTCGCCTTTGACAGGCCTTCCGCCAGCTCCTTTTCAAGCGCCCTGACTGCATCTTCCTTGCTCTTCAGGAGGCTTTGCCTCATCTCCTGGCTGAGCTCTCTCTCGCACAAGGGGCATGTGCTTAAGTGCTTTGAAAGCTCTGCTACCCACTTCTTGCCGTCGGCTATTCCTGTCCTCCTCTCAGCAATCTCATTCCTAAGCTTCTCAATCTCCTCATTATGCCTATCTAGCTCTTCCTTGAGCTTGAAGCTGTCCCTGCCTCTTATGCCCTCCTCTATCGCCTTCTTCTCTATCTCTCTCTTCTTGAGTGCTTTCATATTAGCTTCGATGGAAGACAGGTTGCGCACTGCATCACTTTCCTCCTTCCTAAGCTTCTCTAATTCATCAGACAGTTCCTTTGCCCTTTTAGTTGCATTGCCAAGCCTTTTTTCAACGTCTTCCTTGACAATCCCTATTGCATCTATCTTTTTTATCTCGTCAGAAAGTGTTGCGTTCCTGGTGCTTATCGCTATCCTCTTGTCCATTAGCGCTCTCTTCTTTTCCATCGCGCTCTTGAGCGCTTCTGACTTAGCTTTAGCTTCCTTAAAGCTCTTAGTAAGTGCCGCAGCCCTTTCTGAAAGATTTTTCATCCTCTGTGCCACTTCCTCCCTCTCTTTAGAGAGGGCATCCATCTGCTCTTTAAACTTATTCACATCAATCTGCGCAAGCGTATTCTCCTCTCCCTCTATCATGGACCTCAGGCTGTTGATATAAGATGTGACATTTTCTTCTGCAGCGGAGAAATGGTCCAGGCCTAACATCTCATCTATGCTTCTCTTCCTCTCGCCCTTGGATAGGTCGAGGAAGTACTCCAAGCCGTTCTGCTCTGAATAGACTGCCCTAGAAAAGGTGTCATAGTCAAGCTTCAGTATCTCCTCTATCGTTTCGGTAACCCGCTCCGACTGTGTCTGCAGGTAGCTCCCATCCTTCTCTATCCTTGCATCGCTACTCTGCTTGGCAGATATCTTCCTCACTACTCTATACTCGCTTCCATCAGAATCAAAATCAAGCCTTACCTCAGCATGCGTTTCCTCTGTAGGCCTGTTCATTATCATATTGCTAAGGCTTACTCGCTTGTGTGCAAGTGCTGGAAATGTGCCAAATAGCGCAAATGATATTGCATCCATTACCGAGCTCTTACCCGCCCCCATAATGCCTACTAGTACATTTACCCCCTTTTGGAACTCTATTGCCGTATCCTTGTGGGTCTTCCAGTTAACGAGCTCTATTCTTCTTATCATGCAAAATCGCTCCGCTATGCATTATACACGTTTGGGATTAATAACCCTATGGAATTCCCCCAACTTTGTTGGGGGTTGGATTTTGCGCCATGCCATATATACGTTTATATATCT
>JBMFWP010000040.1:0-3659 GCA_049965155.1 Candidatus Micrarchaeia archaeon
TCATGAAATTGCCTCCTGGCAAGACGACCAACGCAAGTTGGCCTCTCAGGAGGTCTGCCACTCACTAATTTCCCCGATGACAAAGAGAAAGGAAAAGAGAACCGGTCCTACAAATTTATAGTCGAAGCAAGAGTATTTAAAAATTCAACTTCCTAATTATATAAAGCGCTCAAGCTTTAAAAACATACTATAGAAAACGACTGGTTGCATGGGTACTGAAGAACTAACAAAAGGGCCAGCAATGAGTATGGCCGCATGCAAAAAGAGGATCGCATCCTGCTTCACCAGGGAAACCGCCGCCGCATTCATAGGCTATCTGCTGGTAATCATTCTGGTGTTCAATCCAGTGCTGTTCCACATGGGCTCGAGGGTGCCTGGCACTGGTGGAGACTCGTTCCTGAACCTGTGGGAGATATGGTGGACCGGCTACGCCCTTCTCAACATCCACACAGGTATTTACTATACTTACACAATATTCTGGCCAATAGGCACCAACCTGGTTTATCAGACGATCTCGCCGCTTACCGCGCTCATATCGCTGCCCTTCCAGGCATTTGGCCTAATCTACGCGTACAACATCACCCTAATTATAGGGATGCTCATAAGCGCCTTCGGCATGTATGCATTGGCAAAGTATGTAACGAGCAACGGCTACGCCGCATTCATGGCCGGCCTTTTCTATGCCTTCAGCGCCTCCCATGTGGCCCAGGCATACGACCACATGAACTGGATTGACATAGGCTTCATACCAATATTCCTCTACTTTCTCCTGAAAGCAATAAGGGAGGATGGAATCTATGCAAACGCCTTCGGCATGGGCATATCGTTCGTGCTGATAACATTCCTCGGCGGCTATGAGAAGGCCATCATGTCGATCATGCTTGCTCTGCTGGTTGTAATCCTGTACCTCCTATACAAAACCGGCAGGCACAGGGTGATAAGGAAAAATTTTATATTCGCCGCAGTGCTCGGCATTGTCATTGCGCTCGTCATAGGCTTATGGGGCTTCATTCCGCTGATACACACGCTGCTCTCCGCGCACGGTGTGAGCAACGCACAATACCTGAACAACGTGACGTACAACGAGATGTGGAGCAACAACCTCGTTTCATTCTTCGTCCCGAGCTATTATAATGGCGTGTTCAATCCAAGCGCGAGCCTGACATACTTTGCGCAGGTGTTCCGCCCTGACCCTACGGAAAAGATCGGCTATATAGGTTACGTGCCGCTGCTCCTGGCGCTCTACGCAGCGTATATTGATATAAAAGCAAAGAGGCGTAGGTATCTGCTCTGGTCCGCGATAGCAATATTCTTCGCATGGATGTCCATAGGCCCGTATCTGCAGATAGGGGGCATGGTCACTGGCATACCTGGAATATATACACTCTACCACGCAATACCAGGGCTCAACGTGATTCGCGAGCCAGGTCGCTTCATGATATTTGGCACCATAGGCCTCGACGTGCTGGCAGCCATAGGCATTGATGTGATAATGCAGAAGAAGCTCATAAAAATATTCAGGTCTGAAAGCTACAACAACTACGCTCTTGTCGCAGTTGCTGCATTGCTCTTCATAATAGGAAGCAGCGGCATACCCTATACTAGCAGCACGGCAGGCCTCCTGTCCACAAGCGTTCCGCCAAGCAACTTCTACAAGGCGCTCTCGCAGGTAAACAGCACCTTCAGCGTGCTAGAGCTTCCCGTACTCAAGAACTACAATAGTATGCAGCCGCTCCTATCTGAGGGTCTGGTAAACTACCATGCCGCGCTTTCTAGGAAGCCCTTCGTCGGAGGCTATTTCGGTAGGGAGAACACGACGCAGGCAATATCCGTTTACAATATTCCTCTTGCAGTGCAGGTGCAGAACCTTCTGAACGGCTATGGTTTCAACTACGCTTCGCCAGTGGTGGAAAACTATACGAACCAGACCCTGCTGACGCTGTACAACTACCACACGCTAGTAGTAGCAATCTACAAGCCTGAATTCACGTCTACGCAGCTCCTTGGCATTGATAATTACCTAGGCAGTATATTTGGCAACCCAATATACAACGGCAACACAACCCTTGCATTCAGCACAAAGGTAGCAGTGCAGGCGGCAGTATACAAGAGTATTGTGGCATACCCATATCCGTCAGATTGGCAGCAGGTCATAATCCTGTTCAACGGCACGGACTACGACATGTACCTGCCAAAATACCCTGCTCCAGTTACCGTGTTCGCGCCATACGCCAATGAGACGTCAAATGCTTCTGCATCCGGGAGAGTGGATGTGCACGCATCGTTCAGCGCCATCGCCTCATACCCCGGATCATCGCTGAAGGTCGTCCTTCGCAGCCCAACAGGCTACGTCACGCTTGGAAATTTCACCATATCAAAGAACATGTCCTCATACTCGTTCAATGCGAGCCTTGTGCCAGGGCCTACTGGCAACACACTGCTGTTTATACCATCGGAGTACGGCAACAGTTCTACAGTGTACATAGGCGACATAAGGTTCTCGAGGTAGTGGTGTCAATATGGCAGTGCGGCCGCTGAAGGTCATAATAGACCACAGGGAGCGCAATACTGAGCTTCTTGAAAGCCTTGGCAAGGCCGGCGTGGTATGTGAGCTCGCCGCGCTCGACATAGGCGACTATATAATATCTGACAGGCTCTGCATAGAGCGCAAGAAAGTAGCGGATTTCGAGAAGTCCATAATCGACGGAAGGCTTTTTGACCAAATAGAAAGGATGAAGAAGGCATACGAGCTCCCTATAATAATCCTTGAGGGTGACGCATCGGAATTCAGGCTCAAGCGCAATGTGATAAACTGATCGATAATCTCCATATACATAAGGTACGGCATGCCTGTTGTGACGTCGACTAGCCCGCAGGACACGGCCTCCATGATACTCACTATAGCAAAGCAGGAGCAGGACAGCCCAAGTGAGCCTACGAAGAAGAGCGGACGGCGCTCATTCTCCGACAACGACTACATAGAGAACGTGATTGCAAATGCCTCCGGAATCGGCCCGAAGCTTGCAAGGCTCTTGCTGGAGCATTTCAGGAGCATAGGGGCCATAGCTCGCGCAGAAATTAAGGAGCTATGCAAAGTTGACAGGATAGGAAAGAAGAAGACAGAGGGGATATTGAGGATACTGGACATGAGTTACTGCGGGTCAGAGCCTTGAGAGTGCCATCCTCTCCAGCGCCTCCGAAAGCCCCCTCTATATTCTAGTAGAGTGCCTTACGGTCTGTGCTTATGTATGTCAGAGTAGTGGTGGGTTGCTATGCCCAGCGAACTTGCTCGTAAGGAAGACGTTGCCATTTGTCTGCTCCGCAAAGTGAGTTATGGCGTAGTGGCGCAGGCTATAGGTAGGCAGCCTGTGCAGGTTCCTCACTGCCCTATCTGGCCTTGATTCATCGCTCTGGTCATAGACCTCCAAGAGCCCTGCTCTTTCCACATAGTAGCGGAACCTGTTGCGAACATAGTTCTCGGCCATGTGAGGCTCCTCATGCCTGCTCTTGCCTTCTTCTTTGAAGAATATGCAGCCTTGCGCCCTCTCTATGGCCTCGCTATGCTCCTCGATGAAGGACAGAGTGACCTGAAATAGCGGAGCATGGATTAGCATGGTATCCAGAGTCATCGCCTTCTCTGTCTTGACCACCAATTCCCT
>JBMFWP010000041.1:0-3364 GCA_049965155.1 Candidatus Micrarchaeia archaeon
GCATACCGCTGCCCTGGAGTATGGCGCCTTTGGCACGGTAGTGCTGCTCTACATCTTGATTGTAAACGTTATGGCGCCGCTATTCTCCGAAAGGGGCGTACCGGCAAGGATTGCGTCAATAAGCATGAGGATAGCTATTGCAAGCTTGGTGCTTGAGCTGAGCAACATGGCTGCATCGGCATTGGTATGATTGATTAGGTGGTCAAATGGGAAATATAAATGCGAGAGGTGCCGGACACGCGTTGCACAGGAGGCATATGGCACAAGGCTCTATAGAGTATATAATGATACTCTCAGCCGTGAGCATAATAATAGTGGTGGCGCTGGCGATGATGCTCCAGTTGAAAGGCACTGCGCTGCACATGTTCATGAACAGCTCGAACCAGAGCGTGATATCTGAGCTTACCAGGGAGCTAGGCAACCTTACTAGCTCTGCAAAATAGGTGCGTGGATGAAAGCGCAGATGTCTTTCGAGTTCATGATATACATGGCTATAGCCATCGCCTCGATAGTGGCTTCACTGTCCCTGTATGCTTATTCCAGCGGTATGCTCGCCTTCAGAAGCAGTTCAGTCCTGAAGGAGGCGTTTGCAGCAGCCATAGAGGCCCGCATGCCCTATTATAGCAGCACCTTCTATGCTGTAGTGCCTGCAGGCATATGCTTGAATGATACAGGGATGCCGAAAGACGTGCACTTAGAAACGTCGCTTTGCGGGCAGGGAGGGATGATGAAGGAGCTGCTGCTGGTGAGGAACCTGAATGGCTCGTATACTCTTTCGGGTGTCTAGATGAAGCTGCAGGCATTTGTTGACATCGAGGTATCGCTTGCGATATGCTTGCTTTTTGCAGTGCTATTATCTGGCGCATATATCGGAGCGTATAGATACATGGATTCCCACACCCAGGGGCTAGCTCATAGCGTCAATGCGGTAGAAAGGGCAGTATCTGGATATCTTGGTCAACACAGTGAAGCTTAGGCAATGGTTGGTTTTATGGCTATGATGTATAAGGCGTACTTGTCCGGGCTAGACATGCTTGTTGCTATAGCCATCATGCTCCCATTTGTATTCATGCTCGCATATGCCGCTTTCAATGGCTATAACAGCATAAACACGCACAGCGAAGGGATGCTAGGGGCAATACTCTTCAATACAAAACTGCAGGAAGTGCTTGGATTGGAATGGCGCAATGTTTCCACGCTGAGCAGCATGCTCGCGGATTCACTAGGGCCGGGCTATACATTGGCAAAGGCCCCGCCGTGCCCTTGTGGCACCATCCCATCGAGCGTCTTGAGGCTGATTGTAGTTAATGGAGATGTTTACTACATAGAGGGTGAATTTAATGAAAGCACAGGCATCAATTGAATTCCTAATGATACTGGCAGCGGTAGCGGGCCTTAGCGCCACGTTCGTATATGTGTATGGGCACGTAGGCACGCAGGTGGATGCGGTATACGGCTATCTGAATGAAACGCAGCAGAGCAATAATACCTTAATTCAGAGCAATGCTGCAGCACAAATAGAGATATATGCATATGTGCCGCCAGTGGCGTATACAGGCAGGAGCAGCGGCATCGAAGTCATAGCTGCACTGCCTGCAAGTGCGAGCAGCGTTGATATAACACCCGAATCGCAAGATTTCAGCTTCTCACCCGATAATGTTTCAGTCAATGCATCGCTATCGCCATACATTGCATATTTCCAGGCAGTGCCAAGGTCTGCAGGAAATGCGAGCGTAGAGGTAATAGCTAGGTGGGTAGGGAGCAACGGCACTACAGTATACAAAAGCATAAACGAATCTGTGTTTGTATACGCTTCTAATGCCAGTGCAGGCGGCAAAGACAATTCCGCACACGTTGCTGCAACGCTTTTGGGGAGCAACGAATCTGTGCTGTACGCGCTTTCCAGTGATGAGGAGGTGCCGAAGTTGGAGGAGACATCGCATTGCACATACATCAATTTCTGGTACACGCCGTTATCGTTCAAGGCGCAATGCGGGAATGCTGCATGGGATTTCTCAATATTTTCCGATGGATGTTACGATGCGGGATCTACGGGCAGGACATATTGCGTTTATGAGGACCCGACCGGGGCGTATACTAGCAATGCGACAGGACAGGAAGGCTTCTTGTACAACCTGACCATATCGCTGGCATACGGCAACGAAACATACATTGCTACCCTTAGCAGCAACAGGAAGGATGCACTGCTGAAGCTTGGCAACCTTACTGAAGGCAATGCCAGGGTAGGGGGACAGATAGACGGGCAATCTATACGGCCGCCCTCGGCAATGGAGGTGATGGATTACAACACGAATCAGTATCCAATAGGAATAGGGGCTTACAATACATATGAGCAGTACAGCTCCGCGCTTGATGCCAAGCTCGGCTACTATAATGGGTCTAGTGTAGAGTCCTCTGAGTTCTCTTCAATACAGCAGAGCGTAAGCTCATATAATGCATACCTGGAGAGATTCCTAAATGCATCTGCGGTTAAAGGATGCGGTGTAATTGGATACGATGGCAGCTATTACCTTTCCTGCCCGGCTTCAGCGCCGCTGGATTTCACAAACATAACAATATACCTTGACAATAACACTATAGACAAGACACTTTACGTTGACGGTTCCACCATAAATTTGAGATGACATAATGAAGCTCCAGGCTGCCATAGTAGAAGCTGCGCTTGCAACAAGCCTGCTTGTGCTCTCGAGCACTGCAATAACATCTATCGCGTACAATACTGCAGGAGCTGGCAAAGGCCCCGCGCAGCAGGTAAATGCAGCATACGACCTGCTCCGCATCGTGCAGGGCAACACATCTTATGCGCAGTGCATAATCAGTGGAGGGACCTGTGCCGAAACGGAACTTGGAGAGATAAAGGAGATATATGGACTCGACTATATAGGGATAGATGCTGAAGGGCTCAATGCACACGCTGGGAGTGCCGCAGTTTGCAGCTCGGAGTATAGGCTCTGCGAGCCCATCGAGCTAGGTGGTTATAATATAATGTGCGTATATACTTGCTCAGGATGATATGATTGGCTGCATTCGGTGTACTCGTGGCTGTATCGGCCGTGATGGCGATCACTGCAGTGCTTGCCTTAGGCAGGCAGGTTGGCTATAGCACAGAAGCGCAACAGATATACATGAACTATTCTTACATGCAGGAGGTCTCAGCCCTGGGGCTTTCGGCGGCTTCATGCACCAGCATGAACGAGAGCAGCCTTGCAAGCTTCTATGAAGAGATTGCAGCTTCTGCGATGCTTGATGGCATAAACGCTAGCCTAAAGGGAGGCATCATTACAATATATAAAGATTCATATCCCAATATATACAAGATAGTAGACTGCGGCTAAAAAGCTGA
>JBMFWP010000042.1:0-3205 GCA_049965155.1 Candidatus Micrarchaeia archaeon
GTATCTTGCTCTGCTTTACCCTTGGCGATGTTTCGGCCCATTCCTTGTGTGAGAATATGCTGTCTGTGCTTATGCCGTATATAACCGCACCGTTCTTGGCAAAATCGTCGTACTTCTGTGTGAAAGCTTCTACGTCAGTTGCACACACGAAGGTGAAATCGCCGGGGTAGAATGTTAGTATTACCCATTTGCCCTTATCGTTGCTGAGCTTGTAGTCCTTTATGTCGGCATCATTTGGGAAATAGCATTTTGCCTGTATCTCTGGCGCAGTTTGTCCAATATCTATCTGGCTTTGCATTTTATCACTTATTATATTATATTGCTAAAAATATAAATATATTATCTTTTAATTATTATAATTGATTATATGTTTGATGAAATTGATTTAAAAATAATATCAATACTCAAGTCTAACGGTAGAACCAGCATAAAAGATCTCTCTAAGCAGTGCGGTGTCAGTGCAGGTACGGCACGCAACAGGCTTCTGAGCCTGAAGAGGCAAGGCATAATAGTGGATTACAAAGCAAGAGTAAGGCCATCTGCCTTAGACTATGAGGACGTTCTAGTGGGCTTTGACATAGCCCCGGAGAGCTTCATCCAAGCGCTCGAAGGGATAAGGCTCAAGGAATTTGTAAAGGAGCTGTATAGGACTGCAGGCGACCATGTAGCTATAGCGCTAGTTGAGGTAAGCAAAGGGAGCGCAGCAGAAAGGATAAAGGAGCTTGAAGGAATAGAGGGAGTTAAAAAAGTATATCCGGCTTTCATACAGGACATAGTAAAATAGGCAATGCTTGCCTATTAAGCATTTATTCCAAGAATTGTGATATGCCCCTCTGCTTAGGCTTCGGCTTTGCTGGCTTTTCCCTGCTGAGCAGGTCTATCTTGCCGTATGTGCCATCGTATCCAGGTTCAAGCGTGACCTTCTCATCGCGCATGTTCTGTATTGCCTGTGCTATTTCGCTGCTTGATGCGGCCTGTATCGCATCATAGTCGGCATGCATTAGCACCTCGAATTCGGTGCCTAACGCGCCAAGCAGCTTCTCGCGCTGCGCAACCACATCCTTTGAATATGTGCTCTTTTTCATTACGTACCCTATCACTTCTATCAGCGGTATTAGGTGTATATATGGAATTGCGGATTTTGGCACATAGCCATCAGGCCTGTCTGCAAGGTCGTTCACGCGGTGCAGCACACCTATGACAAGCCGCTTGCCACAAACTGGGCATATCTGCGAGCTCTCTTTCTGGGGATCTATTGAAAAATTGCAGTTTCTGTGCCCATCATAATGGTACTTGCCCTCTTCTGGATAGAACTCTATGGTCTTCTTGAATGAGCTTTGACTCTTCTCCTTTATCGCCTCGATTATGCCTTCATATGATAGCACCTTGCTCTTTATGTCGAACACGTTTGCCTCCCTTCCCATCTTTGGCAGCGAATGAAAATCACTGTTAGATATCAGTGCATACTTGTCCAGCGATGATATTCTCCAATTCATCTTAGGATCGGATGATAGGCCGGTCTCTATCGCATATATATCCTTAGCCCTTTCTTTATATGCGTCCTTGAGGCTGTCAAAGCCCGACATCGAGCCGAAGACGCCAAACCAGGGCGTCCATGCGTGCGCGGGGAATATGAAAGAGTCTTGGTCTGCACTCTTGATTATGTCGACGAGCTCTGCTGCGTTGACAGATAGTGTGGGCCTACCATCAGCGCTCAAGTTCCCGTATTTGCTGAGCATGTCGTTTAATACCTTGACCCTATCTAGGCTTGACATTAAAACGCAATGATGTATCTTCTTGATCTTGTCATCATCTCCTGTATAGACGGTCGACAGCTCTGTTCCTAGTATGAAACGGATGCTTGAGCTAGACCCCTTTACTTTGTAAAGGCCAGTGCCTCCATCCTCTTCCAAGTTGCCCTCTATCTCTTTCATCCATAATGGATGCGTGAAATCGGCAGCGCTGAGCACGGTAATGCCTTTCTCTTGGGCTGTGGCCTCCATGCCTTTTATGGTGATATTGCTGCTGCATGCCATTGCATACCTCGAATGCACATGCAAGTCCGCTATTATCTCCATTATATCGCTTTCTCAACCCCATTCCTAGGGCATATATCTTTGGCTGGGCATTTGCTGCATTCGGGGATTGCCTTGCAGAGCTCCTTGCCGTGCCTTTTCAGCACATATGCAATATTGTGCCAGTACTTTCTGTCAATCTCCTTCATAAGATCAAGCTCTATTTTATCCGGATTCTTCTCCTTGCTAAGGCCTAGCCTTGGCGAGAGCTTTATTACCCACGTATCTACAGGTATGCCTTCTACTATTCCGTAGGCATTTATGAGTATGGTGTTGGCTGTCTTGCGCCCCACACCTGGCAATGATATGAGCTCATCCATAGTCTTTGGCACTTTGCCACCATACTTGGCATCAATGACCTTTGCGGCATTGATTATGTTCTTTGCTTTATTTCCTGCGAAAGATACAGGCTTTATATATTTCAGCAGCTCCGCTTCAGATGCATTGGCATAGTCTTTAGCGCTCTTGAACTTGCTGAATATCTCAGGGGTAATCTTGTTGACAACCTCGTCGCGTGTCTGTGCTGAGAGTATTGCGGCGACCAAGAGGTCAAGAGGCGTCTTGAAGTTGAGATAATATTTTGTATCCGGATAGCTCTCTTCGAGCTTCTTTACCATTACCGCGGCTTCCTCTTTAGTGAGCAAACGCATACTGACCACTATATTATAGATTACACTTCCAAATCAAAGTATTTATCTTTATGAGCTAAATATAGTACCATAATTATACGCGGTATTTCAATGCAGAGAAAAGGTAAGAGAGCGTTCACAAGGGAGGTAGAGAAGCGCCTGAAACAGAGGTACAAGGGAGAAATGAAAACATCGCTCGAATTCAAAAGCCCTTTTGAGCTTCTCATATCCACCATATTGTCGGCGCAGACTACAGACAGGCAGGTCAACGTAGTGACGAAAAAGCTGTTTAGCGAGTACGGAAATGCTGAAGCTATGGCAGCTGCCAATCTTGCAACTGTGCGCAGTTATATAAGAAGCATAGGGCTGTATCACAACAAGGCCAAAAATATTATAGCTGCGGCTAAGTATTTGGTAGAGCACCACAATGGAAAAGTTCCAAAAAGCATAGAGGAGCTGGTGAAGATTCCAGGAGTGGGAAGAAAAACAGCCAATGTTGTG
>JBMFWP010000043.1:0-3123 GCA_049965155.1 Candidatus Micrarchaeia archaeon
ATTTGCACTGCTGCTCGAGAGCCAAGTTGAGAATACAAAATTGCCATATGCAATTGCATTTATTGGATAATTTCCTTGAACAAAACTGTTTGAATCGCCAGGCAAGTATTGAACGCCATTGAAAGTTATTGAAACCACATTGCTTGGCACAGCATTGAATGCGATCAAAAAGGCCTGAATTGTTGTGGTTGGCACTGTTGTTGAAGTACTTGTCGAGATTGTTGATGGAGTCGAGGTGCTGGTAGAGGTAGAGGAGGTAGAGGAAATTGAATTTGAAACTGTATTTGATGCAAACTGAACTGAAGCGGCGCTCTGCCCAGGCTGCGCAAGCACAATTAGAACTAGGATTAACGCAAATGGCAGTGCTGACAGCAAACTTTTGAAGTGCATCAAATCATTTGCTAATGCAAAATTATTATTTGTTTTGATTTCCTTTTGATTTCCTTATGTACCAGCTTCGCGGCTATTTCCTGAATATGCCGAACAGCCTGCCCAAGAACCCGTGATTGGGCTTGTATTCTTCGGGTTCTGCCTCCGACCTCCTAGCATACTTGTGCGACGTGTCCAGCACCGCCCTCGAGAACTTCGACTTTTTGTTGAGCACGTAAGCTGGTATGTGCTCTGCTATGCTTATCGGCACTATCTCGTCTTCGGGCAAGAAGCCCATAACTTCGCCGCCGTACATCTGCTCTATCTCCCTTATGTGCATCTCGTACCTTGTGTTCTTTATCCTGTTTATGACGAGGCTGTGCTTCACGTGCAGCCTGTCGTATATGTTTGCAAGCCTTATGGCGCTCGTGCAAGCTGGCTCTCTGGCGACGTGATTATTATTGCCTCATCGTAATGCTTCAGCAGGGCTTCCGGAGTGTATCCGGGCGAAGTATCGACTATGACGAAATCGTAGCTCGTCATATGCAAAGCTTCTGCAATGCGGTTCTGTTCTGCATCTGTGGGACTGAACGTCCTGTTTGTGATTTCGCCAGGAAGGACGTGCAAGCCCGTGGGCTCGTGCACTGCAATCGCATTCGGTATCTTTGCCCTGCCTCTGAATACAGCCCTGACGCCAACATTGATGTCTTCTAGGCCCAGTTGGAAGCCAACGCTAGGATTTACAAAGTCGCCGTCTATAAGGAGCACCTTGTAGCCCATTAGCCTTATAGCGGATGCCAGATTCGTGGCTATAGTTGTCTTGCCAACGCCGCCCTTCTGCGACGATATCCTAAGCATGTAGGGGCTACCCATTTTCATCGCTTCTTTTTATGCGCTCCCTTATCCTCAGGGCGTGCGCAAGCCTCTCCTCGTTGTATCTAGGCCTTTTGTAAGCCCTTCTGGCTATTAATGCAATTGCTGTACCAAAAATTATTACACTGATAAAACTAAAAATCAGTATCGTTGACATCCGCGGAAAGGTGATTGCTGGCACTGTGGTTGTTGGTTGTACTGTCGTTGTTATGGGCTTGGGCAATGCCGGCAGCACGAGTATGGGCAGCGACGAAGTGAGGTTGGCGCCAGGAGTAGAAACGTATACGCTTATCATGAAAGTGCCCGTGGCTGATGTTGTTGCAACCGGTATGCTCTCTGTTATGAACTCGTTGGGCGTTGCGTTTATGTAGAAGCTCGGGTTCAGCACTGTGATGCCGTAGGGTGCTGTTGCCGCGAAGAAGACCTGCTGCGGCGCTGCGCCTGTGTAGAGCAGGTCCATGCTTATGCTGCTTGTGGAATTGGTGTAGAAAGTTGGCGAGCTTATGCTGAGCAGCCTGAGTATGCTGCTGGGCTTCGGCACGGACGGCGCAGTGAGCACGTTCTGGAACCTTGTGAGAAGAAGCGGATTTGTGACGTTTGTTATGGAGTAATACGCGTATGCTACCTGGCCCCTTGGCAGGCTGCTTATGAACCACTTTATGTTGTATAAGCCGTTTTCTATGCTTATGTTGCTGGGCATGCCGTAGATCTTGATGTTGCGCGCGCTGTTGGTTATGAATTCGGGCAGCGTTGTTTCGAACACTGCATTGGTTAGGTTTGCGTTTGTCGGGTTGCTTATCTCTATTGTGCCCTGCGCGTTCTTTGTTGAATTTGATAATGTTATCTGCACGTTAGCAATGCTGGAAGTGGTGTTGTACTGGTTTATGCTGTAGACTATGTAGTTTATAGACGAGTATGTAGAATTTGCTATCTTTGCTGTTATGTTCAGGGGTATTGTGAAGCTGCCGAAGACGCCGCTTGGCGTGCTGAACAGTGCCGAGACGCTTGTAGCGCTCCCTGGATTTAGAATTATGCTGTTTGTAGAAAGGCTCACAAGCTTGCTGTACGAAGCGGGTACGCTGAGGAAGATCTCTTCCTGCGAGCTGGTTGGGTCGCCTAAGCCTATGTAGCCTGACTGCGCAGAGCCCGCAGTTGCAGTGACAAAATAGGGAAATGTTGTAAGCGAAAACTGAGGTATTGGCGTAACTGTCGGTTTTGGCACTGGCTTTGGCGTGGGGGAAAACACGCCGTAGCTCGTCTTGAGCTCGTTTGAAAGCATCCTGACGTTGTTAATCATATAATAGACTCTTGCTGCTGCAACATAGTAGCCGGGCGCGCCTGTTATGCCGCTTATGTCTATGCTTTTGTTGAGGAACTGCTGCGGCGACAGACCCTGTATAGAGTAATTTAGGGTGTAGTTAGCCGAGCCTGTTATGTTTATTGATAGTATCGCGTTTGAGTACGCGAAGCCGCCTATGTTTTCAATGCTAACGTAAAAAGTAGCGGGCGAGCCCTGGTTTATAGATCCTGGTATCGAAAACGCCCGCAGGGTAAGGTTTTCGGGCTTGGACATTTCAAATTGCTTTATGCTTGAATTCCTGTAGTTTATCGACACGAACGTTAGGTTTGCAGCATATGTGAAATTTGAAAGCAGCAGCGCGTTGAAACTTATGCTGCGAGGCTGCGAAGGCAGACAGCAAGGTATTTATTGTTTTTTTTAATACTATCAGTGAGAGCATGCAGAAAAAGGGCACAATGAATGGGCGGCGTCCAAAAGTACACAAACACATAGTGAAGAGGTCTTTAGCCAATGCATTTCTGAAAGCGCAGTCCGCAATGGAATACCTCATGACCTACGGCTGGGCTATCCTCATAATCGCA
>JBMFWP010000044.1:0-2641 GCA_049965155.1 Candidatus Micrarchaeia archaeon
ATTGCCCCACAATGACATGGGTATTGTCCCTGAATCGTCCTCAAGCGTTATGTTAGCTACGCTAAGCCTCTTGCCATATTTGGTAACTACTTCCCTTGGGTCATCTTTCTTCATTACTTTAGCCTGAATGGTCACGTTGCTTGCTCCGGCTTTGAGTTCACTTATTTTCATTTTATACACCTTAGTAGAATTTGGATTCTGCCTATTAAAAGAAACTTTTGACAGCAAAATATAAATAACCTTTTATGGCGGTTTTACCTTATCGGCTCGTAGTTTTTAGAGGGGCTGTCCCTGAAATAGAAATTCAGCATGTTTGGTATTGTGAATGCAAGGTACTTTGCAATGCCCCATTTCAGAATCCTTCTTGCGCTGCTGTATACCTTTATATTATCATTGTATACGGCACGCCCTTCATGGCCTGCGCGTATCGTCATGTCGCAGTCTTCATAAGTATGGTATGATTTGTTGAACCCGCGTATGCGCTCGAATGTGCTGCGCCTAATAGCTATATTAGAGCCAACGAACGACGGTTTGCCTATGAGCATTGAGAATTTCACTAAGGACTTGTAGTTGAATGCATAGAGCGCACTGACTGCCAAGCCTACTCGCTCCTTAGGCAGTATAGGACCGGTGGCCACCGATATGCTCTTGTCCCTGAACAGATTATATATGTTGCGCAGTGTGTCTTTGCCTATCACAGTATCAGCATCTGTGAAGAACAATATCTCGCCCTTTGCATGCGCAGCACCAGTGTTGCGCGCAAGGCTTATGCCCTTCTTAGGCTGTTTGACTATCCTTGCATAGCTCTGTGCAACTTTGCATGTGCCGTCAGAGCTGCCTCCGTCTACCACTATCACCTCGAAGTCGCTGAAGCTCTGCTTGGATAGTGATTCTAATGTATTCTTTATGTACTTGCCTTCATTCAAGGCTGGTATTATTATACTAATCTTGACCATATCTGCACCGGAGCAAAAATTTTGAGGTACATACGCATTATACTATATGCATAGTGCAGCAAATATTATTATTGTGTAAGATTGATTAGTTTTACAAAGTGTTGCAATATGGCGCATATATCTCATGAATTGCGGCATTCTGCTGCGAAGCATACCTGTTTGAAGCAGCAATCGGCAGTAGAGATGCTCATAACGTACTCGTGGGCGATGCTCATAATAGCGCTGTTCGTTTCAATGATATTTGTGCTCTCGTTCTCCAAGCCCGCTTCGTCATACATACAATCGTCATGCAACATAGAGCCTGCGCTGCCATGCGCTGAAGCCATAGCAACTGCTGCGGGATCAACGCACCCCATAGAGTATATAGTGCTTTTCAGCAATAACTTGGGCGCACCTATATATATGCCGAGTAATTCATTTACAGCTACGACAACAGGCTTGGGTGTTTCAGGGATAGCCGTATGGACAGGCAACTGCACGCCAACTCTTGCGCCGCAAGGCTCGCTGATACTGTGCAAAGCATCAATAAGCGGAAGCACAGCTCCTCCCCTAGGCTCGCTGCTCACAGACTCTTTCAATATAAATTACGGGATATGCAGCTCTGGCTCGATAAGCTCATGCAGCGCTGCAGTATACAAATCCACAGGAACTTCAGAAGAAGATTTCCTCAGTGCAGACATCAATATACATAATGTCACCCTTTATGACAGCCCCAGTGCAGGTCACATATCACTCAATGGGGTCATATACCCAAACAATACGCACGTACTCGAACTGCCAGGCAAGTACCAAATTTATGCGGTGCCTCCGGCAGGCTATGCTTTCTCTAGCTGGAGCGCGAGCAACGTTATACTATCGTCTGCATCTCAACAATATACCAACATGACAGTGAGCTCAAACGGCACCATTACGGCAAATTTTGTCAGCTCGCCGTGAGCCTAGTAGTGCAACAACTAGCCGCAATTACTTCTCAATGTAGTTTATGTCTTCGTTATCCTCTAGTATGTCTATCAGCTGTCCCTGGCCTAGGCCGCTTGGAAACTTGTCGAAAGCTACAACAAGGAATTCGCCATCTATGCCCACTATCTTCCCTGGCCATATCCTGTCGCTGGAATCGACATACCTTATGCGCCTGCCTTTCAAAGATTCCAGATCCTCGGCAGTAGTCGGGGATATCAGCAAGTTATCCTTATCCAAAGATGCAACTATAGCACTTATCATATGACGCACCGAAAATTCAAGTTATCAATCAAGATGGTAGCCTTCTGATATAAATAGCTATATTAATCTTTTATGGAGATATATATTAGGTTTCATGTCGAGGACTTCTGCTAGTGCTGCAGCAATAGAAAAGGATGCTGAGCCGCAAGGCAGCATGTCGATTGAAGGAGTAGTACTGGACATAGACTACGCCGCAATAAATGGGAAAGTAGTGATAAGGGTTACAGTAAAGGGGCTGGACGGAAAGGCATACGACCTAATAGACGATGAATTTAGACCCTATTTCTATTTCGTGCCTTCAGGCGAGGCAAATGGCGACAGCATACTCAATATGAGAATGAATGATGGAGGGAGGAACATAGCACCCATAAAGGTGGAAGAGGACGAAAAAAGTTTCTTCGGAAAGCGGACTAAGCTTTTCAGGATATATATGGAAACACCATCGGACATACCGAAATTCAGCA
>JBMFWP010000045.1:0-2585 GCA_049965155.1 Candidatus Micrarchaeia archaeon
CAATGATTGCAGAAGCGATCCAAAAGTTTTGGGCATATGATATGTTGGAGAGTTATGCGCTCAGCAAAATGTAAATGCATAACTGTAATTTGCGGAGGTAAAAAGGTATAAATACCCATATACTCAATTATTCAACAGAGCATTTAAGATTTATAAAACTTTAGTAAGTTAAATATTAATTTGACACTAAAAGAACTGGTGAATGAATGCACGTAAAAAGAGTGTATCTCGTAATACCCGTATTCCTCACAGCGTTATTGTTTATATCTGCTACATTTGGCATAGGCGCTGCAGGAGCACAAAGTTCCAGGTTCATAAGTGCTGGACGGGGTGTTGAAGGCAACCTTCAGTCTACAAACTGGGGGGGCTATGTGGTAGCGTCTAATCAGACAGCATTGAATGATTACAATGCGGCATATGCAAAACCAGAAGTGACGCAGGTCAACGCAAGTTGGACAGTGCAAACAGCAGGCCCAAGCCAGTCTGCCACTTATTCAGCCCAGTGGGTAGGGATAGGAGGATTCTTTTCGGGAGATAACACCCTTATCCAAACAGGCACCTCTTCAGATTATTCGCATGGCGCATCATATAATGCATGGTACGAGCTACTGCCCGCTTCAGAGACAGTAATAAGCATGACAGTGAAGCCGGGAGATAAGATGTATGCGAGCATAAGCCTTGTGCCAGGCATCACAAACCAGTGGAACATAACAATAAAGGACATAAGCGAGAACGAGGCATTCAGCAAAATAGTAACGTATAATTCATCTGAGCTTTCTGGAGAGTACATAGAAGAGAGGCCTGAGCTTTGCACCGCAGCACACTGCACTCTTAGCACACTCACAGACTTCGGCACAGCATACTATGGCGAAGGCTACACAGGAATAATGGCACCCGCAACCAACTATGCCACTGTGGGTACCGTGCATTCCGACATAGGCAACCTGCCATATACAAACATAACGATGGTATCGAACACAGGATCCCTACTAGCAACTCCTTCGCCTCTTCAGTATAATGGCACAAGCTTCACAATGACGTACGAAAGCAGCACCGCACCTACTCATGGACATGCAGGAGGCAACAAGGGCCAGGTAACTATAATACACTGATACCAATAGCTAGGCTTTCCTTTCTTTTTCTTTTTATTCATTTAGAGGCTCACAGTGGACAAAGATATCTTTATACCACTTCTCGCCTGCTTTAAAAAGATGCATTCGTAAGCTATGCGAAGGCCAAAAATGCGGTCTTAGAATACTTCAAAGGTGCTGGGCTGATTTAACAGCAAATAGAGCGCTGAATCAGCAGCTGTTTTCTATCGTTATTGTCTGCGAATAAGTGCCAGAAGGCGCACCGCTCGGAATGCCAAGACCAAAGTAGATGCTATTGCTTGCGCCTCCCGAAACCGATAAGCCCGTAAGGGTAGGAGCATTGGTGAGCCTGTTTGCGCTTGCAAATGGTACATTGCTGCTCGCAGACCAGGTTGTGTTGCTCACACCAAATTGTATTAGGCTATTGGAGAATATCCAATTACCACCATAGACTAGTATATTCGCAGTAGCCGAACCGGTATCTGTATCAGTGATTTCATTGGTAGTTGAAATGCTGCTATCTGGAAGCAGATTGCCGAAGTTTATCGTTGACGCACTGAGTGAGATTGTACACACTACGGTAGTAAACGTTATGGTTGTGGTGTTTCCTGCTACAAGGTAGCCGCTTGACGGAGAAGGCACATAGGTATTGCCGCTCACAACTTGGTTAGCAACTGTAAACAAGTAGTTGCCCGGTGCCGTGAAGAACTCGATGGTGTTTGTAGTGGACGAATTGAGTATGTTGTCATATATAACATTCCACGTAAATGGGCTTGGCAAGCCAGTTTCTATAAAGTTGCTCGTAAGTGTTGTGGTCGACTTGAAATTTATCGTTGTAGAATTACCAGTTACGAGGTAGCCGCTTGACGGGGTTGGGGCATAGGTAACCCCAGAAACTATCTGATTGGCGACTGTAAATAGGTAATTGCCCGGTATTTCAGAGAAAACAATGCTGTTCGGCACGATCGCATTTTGCGTAATTCCATTATATGTTACATTCCAAAGCTCCCCACTATTCGGGAGCCCGTTTTCACTGAAGGTAGATACACCGTATACCTGACTAAAGCTAGCATTTGGCATCATGCCATTTGGAGGCGCTGCCCTGATTCTTATATAGTTTATAGGACCTATGCTTGTATTTGAATCGAATGAGTATAAATCAATATATGCGCTGTTTGAATTGTACACATCGCTAGTGGCATTGAAGTTTTGGGAATTGTTGTAAAATGGCGGATTTGTACCTATACTCAGATAGGCTGTGCTTGGAGTCGAATGCATTGAAAGTATAAAATTTGAAGGCGCCGAGGTAAACGTCGAAGAATAGACAACTGCATTATTCGATTCCGTCCTCAGATCTGTGCCGGCAATACCATAATTATTAAGGATATAGAGAGCGTTGCTGGGATTTGAGATAAATCCTCCATCAGCACCATTTGTAGCTGGCTCATACATGTAGCCCCATGCATCAACTATACTATAGGAGCCACCTGTTGG
>JBMFWP010000046.1:0-2569 GCA_049965155.1 Candidatus Micrarchaeia archaeon
AAAGTATTCCGTATGTGAAAGCAAGCATTGCTGTTGAAGCGAGAAGCCCCAAACTAATGGGCGTGGCAGAAGCCCCGTCCGTAGGTCGGGGTAGTTCACCAATTTATGCAAAGTAGTAATTGGGATTCACCAATAATGTACAGAAAGCCCTAGAGTCTTTCAATCTTCTTTGATATTTGAAGCAACAAGTCTATTATAAGCCCCGCTATTATCGAAAGGAAGCCTATTGTAACGAGCATGAACGCTATCAGTGCCCTGCCTACCTCATTGAGCGTTCCCGTCGCAATGTAGTTGGCGAGAACCATTACACCTACTGCTATCCCTGCTAATATCAGTACTGCGCCTATGCCCCCGAAGAGTAGCAGTGGTGAGTAATCCCTGAAGAACCTAATCATGTGACCTGCAACACCTAGTCCATAGGCAAACTTGGATCTTGACAGCTTTGACTTGCCTGACGTGCGGGGCATGTACCTTATCGGTATCTCCTTTATTTTGTACCCCTGCTTTGAAAGCTCTATAGCGAAGAATGCCGTGCCGGCCCTATATGGCTCTACATCCCTTATTGACTCAAAGGCCTTTGAAGTAAACATGAATATACCGGTGAGCACATCATGTATCTTCGCCTTGTAAAGCCTGTTGTAGATGCTCGTGAGGCTCCTGTTGCCAAAACTTATATACTTGGTCATTGCGTCGTCATCCTTGCCAGCGAACCTGTTGCCAAATACCACTTCGGCTTTGCCCTCCTCTATGAGCTTGAGGCCCTTCAGCATATCATTCGGATCATATGTGCCATCTGGGTCTATTGATGCGAAAACCTTTCCATGCGCAGCCCTAAAACCTGCCATCACTGCATTCTCGTAGCCAGAATCCTCTTGGTCAATAACCTTTGCGCCCGTAGCAGCAAGCTTGTTTTTGTATGCCTTGCTGCTCTTGTCAACCACTATTATCTCTGCATCCCCATTGAAGAGGCCCTTTATGCGCCTTATTACTCCAAAGGCTGCATCCTCCTCTATTGTTGGTATTACTATACTTATCCTGTATCGTTCAGGCATGTGAAAGACCTATAGAGCAAAAGCGCCCATTGTGTATATAATCTTTAAAAAGGAATAAATAGCATGCATAATGCTATGGTTAGTATGCATGTCAACGGCCTCCTGCCATCTCAACCATTTAACAGCTTTCTGAATACATCATGAGTTCTTTTGACATCGAACCTTTTCAGCATTTTCCTATCTATAATATATTTTATATTGCCATCGGCGATATCTGCTATTGTCTTTGGTATTTCATCAACATCCTTCACTATAGATAGGTCCTTCACCTCATCAGGTATGGGTGTATAGCTAGGGAGAACGGGCGCGGTTCCGAGCGCTGCGCTCTCTATGGTTATTATGCTAAGGCCCTCGCGTTCGCTCATGTTAAGCATCGCAATAGACCTTGCCACAGCGTTGTAAAGCAGCTTCTTGCTTGGATAAGGCTTCCTGATCTTTATGAAAGCATGATTGCGTATCTTCCTCCTTATGGTAGTTTCCTCCGGACCCGACCCTACTATTAGCCCTTTTATGCCAGGATTGAGCTTATGCGCCTTTATTATCATGTCAATCCACAGGTCCAGCCTTTTTTCCTTTATGAAGCGGCCTGGATATATTACTGTCAAGCCCTTTTTTACATGCCTAGCTGGAGCATCGAGATCAATAACTGGTGAAAACACCTTTATTTTGCCATTAGGTATACCAAGAGCTTCCAAGTCTCTTGCAGTGGCGGAAGAATTTGCCACATATGCGTCCGCCCCTCTGAGCGCACCCCTGGCGTAATGGTAGGAAATCAAGCCCTTCAACCTTCCAAGGTACGCCCTCCACCTGTCAATACTCCATACCTCTGCTACATCAAGTGCAAGCCTGCAGCCATGCGCTCTGCAGTAAGCCTTTACAACACCAAGGTGCAAATAGGGAAATGAGTTTGCATAAACAAGGTCAAAGCTGTAGTGGTTGAGCGCCTCTGGAAGCGCAGAAGCAAAGCGCCTTGCAAGTGCAATGGAGCGAGTGCCATTTTTAGTGTAAAGCCCTTCAATCGGAGCTTTTGCAACGCCAATGTAGTGTATGCCCTCCTTGACAAATTCCTTTTTCATGCCATCGAACTGCAAGCAGAAGCAGTATACCTCGTTGTCTTTGGCAAGCTCTTTCATCTCAATGTAGTGCATCGATTCCATACCTCCTTTTGTCCATGGGTACACTACATCAGATACGAATGCTATCTTCATCAAAATCAATAGTTAAACAAGCTCATCTTATAAAATGCTTGCCCCCCTTTTCCTTTTCGTTCCTCTATCTGCACTTCTATGTCTATAGTTAAAAATAGCGCAGCGAAGCTTCAATCTGAAAAGCACTAAGATATTAGTTACTTTTTATCTAACTTTAACTGGACAGTCTGAATACCACAAACATTATCTGTGAACCGCAATGCATAAGAGTTTTAAGTGTAAAACCTTATACTATAAAAGAGGTTAAAGGCCTTTTCAGTACTGGCTCAGCACTAAGCTTAAACATGCCGCATGTTACACTGCCGTCTT
>JBMFWP010000047.1:0-2468 GCA_049965155.1 Candidatus Micrarchaeia archaeon
ATCAGTCGTTGTGAAGAACAATAACCTGACTAACGATTATGTTTCGAACATACGCTTCAGCGGATCCAGTTACGGCAATATAAGCAACAACTACATATCCCAGTCATTTGCATACGGCGGCGCAATAAGCTTGACAAATGAGTCGCATAATAACACTGTGAGTAATAACACAGTGGATACAGTGTCGCAATACGGCCTGCTAATAAATTCTCTTGGGAACAGGTTCATAGACAATAACATATATTCCACACCCATATCTTTCTACTGCCAGGCCTCATCTGGCTTCAAAAGCAGCAACTATGCCCTTGCCAATCAGTGCACAAACAACACAGGCTGCAATTTTCTCGAATGCCAAGGTGTAAACACACAGACCAACATGTCCCAAATAGTGCTTGGCAGTGAAATAAACAGCTGCGGCACAATAAACTCGCCAGGCACATACACACTGTCAAGCAATCTCAACATGTCACAATATGTCAATGTAAATCAAACATCTTCGCCGTGCATAAACATAGCATCGAGCGATGTGACATTGAACTGCAATGGCCACGCGATAACCGATTCCCCAACTGCGATATACTCTTCCTCTGAAACTGGTGTAAATATAGACAACTGCAGCATAACACATTCTGGCACTGGCATATACTTCAGCGCAGTCTCTAATTCAAACGTTACTAATGCGAAAATATACCATACTAACGAATACGGCATAGGGTTGTCCAACTCCAAAGGCATATTTGTAAGCAATATAACAGAGAGGTATGGCAATTATGGCATTTACTTGGCTGATTCTGCCGGAATAACCATAAACGGCTTCAGTGTATTCAACAATACTTACGGAACATACCTAAACAGCTCGCTGGGCAATGCACTATCCCACGGCTATGCACTAAACAATACTCGCGTGGACATATTCGCCTCGCCTAACTCTGCTAATGTTACCGATAACCTGCTGCAGACCACACAGTGCGGGGTAACCGATGCTGCATGGGCATCAAGCTGTGCTGAGACCATATCGCCTACTCTTCTATACTACCCTGTAGGCTCGTGCACAAATCTCAATCACGCAGGCACATACTTGTTGACTTCTAACCTGACAAACCTTGGCAACAATTGTTTTAGTGTACTGCAGAACAATACCGTATTGAATTGCAACTACCATTCATTGACCTCAGCGCATACTGGCGGTGCTGCTATACGCCTTTCAGGCAGGCAGAACGTGACAGTAGAGAACTGCACCATTAAAGGCTTTGGTACAGGCATACAGTCAAGCCAGTCAAAACTTGTGTCCTTATTGGACAACAATGTATCTGGTGCACTCACCGGAGTCAACCTAACAGGAACAGTAAAAGCTAATCTGCGCTACAACAGGATGTCTGAAAATACATACTATGGCATATATGCCAATGGCACTAAGGACTCCAGCATAATCAACAACAGTGTAAATTACGGCATTGGCAAAGCCATAGGGATATACCTATACAATTCTACGAAGAACAGTATATACAATAATACTGCCTCTTCAGTATCAACCGGCATGTATTTCGCCGGAAAATCAAAAGACAACAATGTATCCTATAACTCTGCATCAGCTAGCTCTACAGACTACATATGCGGCAGCTATGACAGCCCGCTCGATGCAGAAAACGGCGGCGTAAACTACGGCCAGACGAAGATAGGCTGCAGATGGCTCGCCGCGCTATCCCAAGCAAGCCCAAAGGCACCATGTGCCCTTTCTATATATCCGTCAGGGTACAACTTAAAATCCGATTATGAATACACATATGGGGATACATGCTTTACCGTCGAATCCAATTCTACAACAATAAACTGCAACGGCCACACTATAATAGCAACAAATGGCGGTTCCTTCGCCAACTTCATGAAGTCGAGCGGCTCAACACTTGAAGACTGCTATCTGAAGGGCTTCACCACGCCCATAACCGCCGATAAGTCAGGCATAAGCCTGCTAAACAATACAATACTGATAAACTCCAGCGCAGTACTCAACACATTCGCTGTAAACATATCAAACTCTAAGAATGCCAAGATATCAGACAATAACATTACCGCCCCATACTACGGCATATATCTGTACAATGACTCATACGGCTACTTGGAGCAAAATAACGTCACAGCGTATATAGGCGCATATACTCTCAATGACACGAATGGCATGACTATAGAAGGGAACGGCGCACCATACTATGGCACGTATGCAATGTCCTTATACAATTCTACTGCAGATGTCGTATCCAACAACAACCTTGGCGGCGTATTTGGGCTGACATGCGCTAGCGGCTCAACATCAAGCATTGCAGACGTAGATCTTGGCGGCAATAAATGCACAGCGAATGTTAATTGCGCATGGATACAGAAATCCGTTGCATCCTGTCCTGCAAAAAACTGATTGTAAAAGCAAAAGAGGGCCTTAGCCGGGGGTCGGACCCGGTCTAGAAGATCCACAG
>JBMFWP010000048.1:0-2455 GCA_049965155.1 Candidatus Micrarchaeia archaeon
GCTCCATCGGCATGGAGTACGAAATAAAAGAGGGAAAGAACCCTAGCTTCATAGAGGGGAGGTGTGCAGCCGTGGAGATTGGGGGCGAGACCATGGGGTTTTTCGGCGAGATACATCCCGCAGTGCTCAATAATTTCAAGATTGAGGAACCGGTAGCCGCGCTGGAGCTAATTCTGGTAAAGGACAAAAAATACTAAATAGTAGAAAAAGAAGGCAAAATAAGAGGTCTACCGCATCATTGCGAAGGCTTTGCATAAACCTCTGGATGGGCCTCCTCATATCCCTTCTGGTACTCCTTGAAGTTGAGCCATTTCTTCTTCTCGTATTTCTTCGACTTCTCTTCCCACTTCGGCTTCATCTTCCTCCACTGCTCCAGCGTGTAGCCGTACGGTGGATGCTCGCGTATGACCTTTGGGTGGAAAGCATATGAATAGAACTCCTTGTAGTAATCATAATCCCTCTCCGAGATCGCGCTTCTATCGATGCTTACCCCCTCTTTTGAAAGGAATCCTATAATGTCGTCGAGGCTCATTTTCTCCCTTATGTTGTCCGCGCCAGTAGGGTTGTATATGACTGTTATCCTGCCCTTTTGGAACTCTACATAAGCCTTTATTACAGGTTCTAGAAGCAGCAACCTGTACTGGAGCCTGGCTGCATGTTCCTGGTCGACCATGTCTGACTTGCTGACATTGGAAAATACTACCTGCTTTATCATCCTGTATGGTAGCCTGAACTTCTTCCCATCCTCTATTATCCAGTTCTTCGAATCATCTATGTTCTGCTTCGATTGCTGCTCCAAATCCTGCTTATAACGCGGGGCGTTCGATGCAGATTCATCTCTTGTGTCCATGTTTGCACCCAATTTATCTATGCTCCTACTACTTGCTCTATTGTTTCTGCAATCTTTTCATTGGCGAAGTTGGCAACATGCTTTCCGCCATTGACTGGCAGTGCGAAATAGTCTACCATCCTGCCATAAGTCCTCTTGTAGGTCTCTGTTGAAGAAAGCTTCTTGACATCCCTGACATACTTGTCAGAGGAATAGTTCCAGTTGTGGTGGTTCTTCTCCCATTCAGTAGCAGGTATGCTGTACTGTCTCTGTATCTTGTCCCTATATATCTCGGGGAATACATTGAATGTGCAGAACGGAAGCACCTCCCCATCAGGCTGTGCATAGTGTATATCACACTTCTCTACCCTGTGTATATCGTATGTATATTCGTCCTGGAAATGCATCATACCAAGGAATACCGATTTCATCTGGAACTGCCCGACTGATGCAAAGTCGTGCTTCATAAGCACTGACATAAGCAGCTTCGAGAAGTTGACAGATTTTGGTTGGTACTTCTTATCTATGAACTTCCTTAATCCTACCAGCGACTTCAGGGCCATGATCCTTTTTTCTATCTTGCTCTTGCCTTCCATCTCGTTCACTGTATTCTGAATGTGCTCCATCAGCCCCTCAAGGTCTACGAACCTCGATATTGGTATTATCTTGTTGTCGCTGTCGAGGAACAGGTATGTGCCTGCACCGCATGCGAAGTGTATTGAAAGGTCGTACTTGTACTCTCCAGATAGGGCTTCTATAAACTTGCTTATGCCTCCTATGTACGGCACGGAAGCCCAGTCATCCTTTGCAATCACCCCGTTCGTCTGTTCCTCTATAAGCTTTATTGCTCCAGGTATTGTTATGCGCTGCTTCTCCCTCATCCTTGTGGGCATCCTTCCTACCAGTGAAACAGGCTGGAAGTTCACCGCCCTAACTATATCTATATTGTTGAGGGCAAAGTTTATCATCGCACCAAGTTCATGGTCATTTATAGTCCTTATTACTGTGGGTACCAGCACAACGCTTATGCCAGACTTCCTGCACGCATCAAGAGTGGCAGGTATCTCCCAATGGTTCTTAGGGTTGGCCCTTGCACTCACTCCATCGTAGCTCATGTAGAGCGTGCTTACGCCAGCATGTCTGAGCTTCACCGCAAGCTCTGGGTTGTTGCCTATATTTATGCCTGTTGTGTTGAGCTGAATCTGATCGAAGCCATCCTCCTTGGCCTTCTCAATTATCTCGACTATCCGGGGGTGCAGCGTAGGCTCGCCTCCAGTTATCTGTAGTGCATTTGCAGGTATGGGCTTCTGACCCCTCAAATTCTTGAACAGCTTGTCAAGCTCGTCAAGGCTAGGCTCATATATCGCTTCGCCTTCCTTTGCATAGAAGAAGCAGTACCAGCAGCTAAGGTGGCACCTGTTTGTAACTACAACGTTTGCAAGTCCTGTATGCGACTTGTGCCTTTCACACATTGCGCAATCGAATGGGCAGTTTGCACCCTTTGTAGGGGTTATGACATTTGGGTTGTCAAATCCCCTGCCGAAATAATTGTAGCGCCTCATCTTCATGTACATGTCGTAATCTTCCCAATACTTCTCTATCGTCCACTTGTGCTCTGGGCAGTAC
>JBMFWP010000049.1:0-2197 GCA_049965155.1 Candidatus Micrarchaeia archaeon
CCTCTATCTCCTTGGTCCTAGAACCATATACAACGCCCTGCATCACATCAGTTATGTCCAAGCCCCACACCTTATTGGCAAACATAAGATTGTTTGAATCATGCACTTTTGTCCAATGGTACCATGAGCCTGCATACTTCGGGAATGGAAGTGTGTCCTTTCTACCTTTATATTCTATCTCGAAGAAGCCTTCAGGTATATCTATGTTGGGCGTGCCGTATTCACCCATCGTGCCCAGCTTGAGTATGTGGGCATCCTTATTCACATCCTTTATGATATATATGAGGTTGAGTGTGCTCATTATATTCTGTGACATTGTTTCGCTCGCCTCCTTCAGACCGAGCATGGAGTATGGAGCAGAGCGCTGTTCGGCGAGGTGCACGACAGCATCGGGCTTTGATGTTGCTATAGCTTTCTTAAGATGTAAGGGGTTACTGGCGTCGCCATAATAGAAATCTATCTTTGAGCCAAGCTTTTCGTTCAGGATGGAATTACGCTTCTCGAAGCTTTTTATTGGCAACGCGCTATCCGAGCCCACCTTTTTGACCCTTTTCCTCGTTATGAAGTTATCTAAACCAGAAACCTCATGGCCCTCTTTTATCAATCGCATAGCGAGCGGGAATCCTATATAGCCGTCAACACCAAGTATCATAACTTTCATTCTATCACCATTAGAGTATCATCATTGCGTCAGGGTATCATATAAGTACCCAATAAGTGGGTGCCCTTCTTGCTTATTGAGGCCCTCACTACGAATCCATTAGAGCGCGAGAGCGCTTTCTGCAGATGCTCTAGCGATTTCTCCTTTGCAATAAACATTATGAAACCATCAGACCCGCCTCCCAAAAGCCTTCCTGCCATAGCACCGTTCCTGATTCCAAAATTGACTAGAGAGTCTATTCTGTCGTTCGATACACTGCTGCTTAATTCCCTCTTAATTTTCCAACCGCTGTTTATGACATTGGCAAACCCTTCAAGATCTGAGGACCTTGCGCAATCCCTGGCTTCGAATGCTAGCTGCTTCAGTTTAAGCAACCTCTCTATTGTCTTTCCATCGCCCTTCTGAGACTTTGAAACTTGTTCTCTAAGGGCCATTGTGCTCTCTCGGCTACTTCCAGTATATAACAGAAGCATGTGTGAAGATATATATTCTATGAAGCTTTTGCTCTTTCTAAATCTCTCTATCGAGTACTTGCCAGGTCCGTTGAGCTCCATGAACTTGAAACCTCCTATGGCTATTGCATATGGATCTTGGAAGCCGAGCAGCACCCCCAAGTCATTACGTTCTGTATTATATGCCTTTAGGGCGAGATCCATTGGGCCCAGTTTTTTGCCTTTTGCATTAGAACTTAGTAAAGTCAATGCAGTAACTAGCGCGCTTGATGATCCTAGCCCTGAACCCGGAGGAACATCGCCATTTATCAATATCTTGCCATGCCCTAGCCCATTTTCTGAAAGAACTTTTGCTAACTTTTCCAGATTAGACCTGCTCTTCATACCAACAAGATAACTCAATACGAGATCCCTCGAAACTATCTCGAGCGGAAATGCATCTGGCATGTACCTGACAAGCACGCCTATATCTATAGTAGTGTTCAATACTGCTCCGCCATACTCATCTGGAAAAGGCGATATATCAGTGCCTCCGCCTATGAAGCTGACTCTCAGAGGGCTATATACTGCCATTGGGCGATGATACATTAAATCAAGATTACTACAACATTAAGCCTTTTTATCTTTGTGCTTTAAACGTAATGCTTAAGCATAAACATTGTTGTCTTCAGCATGTTAGCGCCTATAATCTCTCTGCCTATTCTCTTTGCCCCTAACAAAAGAGAATATTCCGGCTAGTGTTAGCATTACTATAAGCACCATGAATGCAACATGCATTCCAATTACAAAGCCTTTGCCTACGCCCCCTATTACCATTGACGTGCCTGCAAATATCTCGAACGCAAGGTACCTTGGTACGGCGGATGCAGCAGCTACAAATGCAATTATAAAGCTCCCTATAAGCCCTAAACTACTGAAAAGTCGCAAGGTACCAGAAGCTGTTCCCCTAAGCTCACCTGCAACATTGGCCATCACAGCGCTGTTGTTTGAAGGCCAGAACATCGCTCCACCAAATCCTGTTATTATAGTGCCTATTATTACATAGTATACTGGTGATGAAACTCCTAAAAAGAGCACGTAAAAC
>JBMFWP010000050.1:0-2191 GCA_049965155.1 Candidatus Micrarchaeia archaeon
AAGTTCACTAGGAAGACGCTTATCATAACATTAAGGGAGCTTTCGCTTGACCTTAATGTCATACAGCCGACCCACATACGCACCGAGAAAGGCTATGGATTGGGGTACAGGCTCAACCCGAAGATGAAGGACGTTATAAAGACCGCCTATAGGCTGGCCAAGATAATAGACGGGGTAATAAAGGAATAGTACTATAACTCACTTCACGCTTACCCTTTTCTGGTCTTTGAACATCTCGATTATCTCCACGGTAGAAGTTGCATCTTCCGGGCTCTTGTCCTTCCTCACAAGACCGTCTCCTACTATCCTGGGGAACCTTAGTGCATAGCCTGCTTTTTCGCCTGATTTATCCTCTTGCATGCCGCATGTATGCATCGGCGATTTGGTTATCTCATCCGCTTTTACTGTAATTACATACTTTGGCTCTACCCAGAAGTCAGGCGTTATGAGCGAGTCGACCCTCGCAGGCTTCTGCTTCACCACCGCCTTGCTCAAGAGCTCGTAGAATGCCTGCATGTTCGCCTCTGTGAAGCCAGTGCCTATCTTAGATATGGTCTCGAACATGTCGCGCTTTTTGTTATATGCTGCGCACAGCAGCCCGCCGAACTTGAATTCTGTCCTGCTCCCTCTTCCTAAGAAGTATCCCACTATAACTAGGTCCAGTGTATCGGACAGTTCGCCTTTGTAGCTGCGCTTCATCTTTATCCAGCTGAATTTCCTCGCTCCTGCGATGTAAGGTGCCTTGAGATCCTTCGCCACAATGCCTTCAAGCCCTCCCTCAACTGAAGTTTCGAAGAACTCCTCCAGCTCTTTTGGTGAGGTGGTGAGTATGCGCTTCGAAGCGGTTATCATCTTCGCCCCCTTTATAGCATTTTCAAGTATGCTTCTTCTAGCCTCGTAAGGCTCTTTCATGAGATCCTTGCCGTTGAGGTACATTATGTCAAATGCAACTAGGTGCAGCGGCAGCTCCTCTATCTTTTCGGTTATGCCATGCTTCCTCTTCCTCTGCATGGTCTCCTGGAATGGCAGAAACTCTCCAGTCGCTTCATTCATCCCTAATGCCTCGCCTTCAAATATTATGTGGTCTTCGTGGATTTCTGTAATTGCAGCCTTTGCTATGTCAGGGAGCATGCTTGTTGTTTCCTCCAGGTTCCTAGAATATATTTTGACCTTCTTCCCGGATTTGTGCACCTGGCACCTGAATCCATCATACTTTTGTTCTACTGCGCACTTACCCCCCATCTTCTTTATTATCTCTTCAGCAGTAGGGAGCCGCTCTGCAAGGGCGGGCCTTATCGGTTTGAATAGGCTAACCTTAAGAGACCTAATCTCCTCAATGCCCTTTTTGGCTAGCACCTCCCCAATATAACCAAGGTCGCTGCATATATTGTAAGCATTCTCTAGCTCTGATTTTGCTTCCCTACTACCGGTGAATGCTACTGATAAGGCTTCCAGTATGGTTGAATCACCTGCGCCGAGCCTGAGCTGGCCTATGGGATATCTAGCCATAAACTTAGCCTCTTCTGGAGATGAACCTGCAAGAAGCTCTGCAAGCATCTTTATTTTAGCCTCTTTGCTGCCGCTTCCAGAAGTAGCCGCAATCTTATTCATTATCCCATATACTTCAAGCACGGAGTACTTCTTTGCATTCATCCGCTTAAGCTTTGATTGGCTTATGAGCTCCTGCGCCGCTATTCCCATATCCCCGTACTTCTTGTATGCCTTTTCAACCTCCTCCTTGTGCATTCCTGTTGCTACTGCTATCGCTTCCTCAAGGAACTTCTCAGCAACTCCAAAATCAAGGCCTTCGAATGCGGGTGCAAGGACACCCTCTGTCATGTATATTATGCTTTTTATCTCGTCTTTGCCTGCATTCTTAAGCATATCCGCCATTATGTCTATCATCTTGAGCCTGGAAGATACATCTTCAAGCTTTTGGTAATATTCGGCGAGTTCAGAGAAAAGCATGCATCACACCAATAGGTAATACCTGTTCATGTTTTTATCCTTTGCGCAGCCTCTTAGTTCTCAAAGCTACTACTGACAACCTTTTTATGCTTTTTTTGTATATCTATTGTGAGGCGCATGAAGACTTTTCAAAAGATAGACTTTTCAGTAGGGTTTAGTCAGAATCTCAAGTCGCAATCGGCAATGGAATACCTTATGACATACGGCTGGGCCATACTCATCA
>JBMFWP010000051.1:0-1942 GCA_049965155.1 Candidatus Micrarchaeia archaeon
CGATTAAATGGCCAACGCAAGCAGCATTTCCAAGAGCAAAGGCACTGCAAAACGCCTTAGAGCAAGGCTACTGCCTGCTTTGCTTGCAAGCCTCACCCTCGCAATACTTATCGCATTATTGGTATATTTCAATATAGACAAGGCTTATGGCATAGGCACATCTGCTGTTATCTTTACCTCATTCGCAAGCAGCATATTCATAATGTTCATAACCCCAAGCTCAAGAGCTGCAAAGCCGCTACATTAAGACGAAGCACATATAACTAATCAAATCAGTATCAATGCTCCGCAAGTTATGTGCGGCAAGGGCATCCGCCAGCGCCGTGCGGCGCCACCGTGCATGCTATGCCCTTCTCCTTTCCTTTTGCGAAATGTATATCGTATCGCTGCCGCTCAAAGCATACGCTATTGCTATTGACACCATTGCAACTGGTATTACAAGTATGCTCCCTGTCATCTCCACCACCATTATGGCCACTGCTATGGGCGCCTTGCTTGCAGCGCCGAATAGAGAGAGCATGCCAACTATGACAAAAGGCGCAAGTATTGCAGCGCTGAACGCCTGCGGGTTCACAAGGTTGAGCAACAGGAAGGTGAATAAGCCTACGGATGCGCCTATGAAAATTCCAGGCGCATAGACTCCGCCGCTTCCTCCCGAGCCTATGGAGAAAGAGGTTGCTAGAATCTTGGCAAAGACAAGCGCCAATACAAAAAGCAGCGCTGGCAAGCCAAGCAAATCAGGAAGCGTTGCCAGCCTGCCTGATATTATTAGCTGCACCCAGCCGTAGCCCACGCCCATTACCTCTGGGAAGAGAAGAGCGATGGCCGCGGTTCCTACCGCGCCAAGCGCGGGCTTAAAGTACCTTGACATCTTCAGCTCTCCAATCTTTTTATGAATAAGGTAGAATATTTTCACATAAACCTTAGCGAAAACGCCAGACACAACGCCCAAAAGCACAAAGCCGAGTATGGCGAGCGGGGTATAAATGACTGTCTGGGCATAAGCTGAGAGCACGTTGATGCCAAACATAGGCAGATAGTTCACGAATGCGCCGTAGACTATGAAGCCCACTGTACTTGCCACAAATGCCGGAAATATCACGTCGCCCTCTATGTCCCTCTTGTATAGCACCTCTGCGCCGAAGAGAGCCCCGCCAAAAGGTGATTTGAATATGCTGCCTATGGCCGCACCTATGGAAACCACAAGTATTATCTGCCTGTCCCTCTTCGACAGCTTCACGCACTTGAAGATGTTGGATATTGCCGATGCAGAGATCTGTGCTATGGGGCCTTCCCTGCCTGCGCTACCGCCGCTGCCTATGAGAAGCGACGCTGAGACAAACTTGATTATGCTTGCCCTCGCCCTTATGGGCTTGCCTTCGTGGTAGCTCTTAATCACCGCGTCTGTCCCATGGCCTTCGGTCTCTGGCGCAAACCTGTAGACTAGCCAAGCAGATGCCAGCGCGCCAAGTACGATTGCAACTGGTATTAGGTATGGCCTAAGAATTGCAAAGGCATATGACAAGCCGCCGCCTTCGCCAAGCGGTAGCGGCCTGTTGTAGCCCATTACGTAATGCATGAAGAAGTATTCTGAAGCTTCTGTAGCATAATAAAACAATATCGAGGCGACGCCTGCAAACACACCTATTATTACGCCAAGCACCAGCCACTTTTTGTAATAGTCAAGGCTTTCTATATGAAATTTCCTGAAGAGCAAAGCACCACTGCTTTCTTATTTGCATGCAATAATTTTATTGCTTTCTAAGCACAAAGCCGGCCTAGCATGATTCCTTTTCGGCGCATTTCTGCCTTGCGCCACAGATTTCGAGCTTTTCAAGGTAGGCATTCTTAGCACGATGATAATAGCATCAGCAGTGGCAATAATACTTGCAATAAGGTTTGTACTTGAGGCGATGATCTTCAGGTTTGAAAAAGACATATG
>JBMFWP010000052.1:0-1914 GCA_049965155.1 Candidatus Micrarchaeia archaeon
GCTATTTTGAAGCTGAGAGGATGGATAAGGACGTTGCTAAGGAATGGCTTGATACAGGCGAGAAGAAGATAGTGCTGAAGGTCAGCGACGAGGAATCGCTAGTCAAGCTGTTCAATGCTTTCAAGTTCAAGAAGGTTCCATGTGCGCTTGTTACCGATGCTGGGCTCACTGAGCTGCCGCCAGGATCAAAAACAGCATTAGGCATAGGGCCATGGTACAGCAAGGATATAGACCAATTTACAATGGGGCTGAAGCTGCTATAGTAGTACAATGCATCATATTATTGCATTGGCAGGCATGCATTCTCTCTGTTCGGTTAAATCCTTTAGCCGGCCACCTATTTCAACCTTGGCAGATTTGAGCTCGCCTATTGAATTGAAGCCCAATTTTGCCATCTCTGCCTTAACTCCTGCAATTGTAGAGGCTATAAACCGGTATACCCCTTCGCTGCCCTCTTTGTTCTCATTTACCAGTATGGGTTTCGCCATGCCGCACATTTCCGCGCCAAGTGCTAGAGCCTTAACTATGTCTGCAGGGGTTCTTATCCCGCCGCTAGCCCATACGTGCCCAGAGAATACAGATCTCACTTCTAAGACCGAGAGAGCTGTTGGCACCCCCCAATCCCAAAATGCCTTGCCGTAGGAACCTTTGCTCCTGTATGTCTCAACCCCTATCCAAGTAGTGCCACCTGCACCCTGTGTGTCTATCCACTGAACCTTGCCATTGAGCTTTCTAGCAACCTCTTTCGATATACCGTTTCCGACTTCCTTCACTATAACAGGCTGCTTTATGCCCCCCGAAAGCTCACATATCTTTTGGTACACACCTTTAAAATTTATGTTGCCCTCGGGCTGCACGCTTTCCTGGCCTGGATTAGTGTGCAATGCAAGCATATCTGCATTTATAGAATCGAGCATGTTCTGTATTCTATCTTTATCATATTTGAGCAATTCTGATGCACCTATGTTGCCTATTAAAAACAAATTCTTTGCAAACCTCTTCATGTCATATGTGAATGACATATCGGGGCTTTCAACCATCGCCCTCTGGCTGCCCACACCCATAGGTATACCAGCTTTTGAGGCGGCAATTGCTATATCCTCATTTATCTTTAGGGTAGCGGCTGGACCACCAGTCATACCTGATATAAACAGTGGTGCGTTGATATGCTTGCCTATGAGAGTTGTTGAAATATCCACATTATCTGGATCTAGACTTGGGCCATAGGGCAAAACCTTCACATTTTCCAACATTGTAGTCTTGTTGTGGTACTGAGTATCGTTGTTGAGTATTATACGTATATGCTCAAGTTTCCTCTGTGGTGTACTCTCTTGCTCTCCAGACAATTAATCAACCCATTTTATATATTGGAGCAGCCTTTAATGCGCGCATATCTTTAGAATCGGTTAAAAACATTGTTATCCTAAGCTGCTTCAGATAAAGTTGTAACTGATCTAGCTGTTCGGGCCTGATGAAAGGTATGTATCCAAGCCTTACGGCCTTAGCTGCCTCTATGCCGTCTTCTATGTGTACCATGGGGGTGTTGCCTGGCAGTTCGCAAGTTTTTTTTGAATCTATATACACATGTAGAGAATCGCCGGATTTCACAATTATCGCAATCGGGGTACCATAAGACGCTAGTTTTGGTATGTCCGATTCGTCGCTTGCAAGAACAAGTATAGGAAATTCAACAGTTACACTGCTTCCAATTAATTCAGTAGCAAGGCTGATCTCTTCTATAGACAGGTCTGGCAGTGCGTTATGCACGAAACTTATATCTTTAATTTCTAACTTAGGCTCCAAAAAATCCCTTTTTAATTATACAGTATGTGTAATTATAGGAAGTTGAATTTTTAAATACTCTTGCTTCGACTATGAATTTGTAGGACCGGTTCTCTTTTCTTTTCTCTTTGT
>JBMFWP010000053.1:0-1302 GCA_049965155.1 Candidatus Micrarchaeia archaeon
GGCATTGAATTATGCAATACTGAAAAAGACCGATTATGCAAAGAAGGACTTACAATCGGTACTAGAGTTAGAGCCCAAAAGTGCGGACGCGCCACTCCTCCTGGGTGATATAGCTGAACAGAGCAATGACCTGCTTAGCGCTAGATTCTGGTACGAGAAGTCGCTTTCAAACGATCCAAATTATGCTGAGGCAAAGAACAGGTTGGAGCGCATAGACTCGCTCTTGCATATGGATGTCAATAACAGTGAAGGTTCAGCGCAGGTAGAGCTCGCATCGGCAAAAGATAAGAAAAAGGAGGAAGAAGAGAATAAAACTGTAATAGAGGAGGGCCAAGTCAAGAGAGTCGCTTTCTACAAATCGAACGTGAAGTTTGACCAAGTTGTAGGGATGGCAAAGGTGAAGGAGTATTTGATGGAAAATGTTGTGCTTGCAATGAAAAGGCCCGACTTGTTTAAGAAGTATGGTAAGAAGCTCGGCTTGGGCCTGATACTTTATGGCCCGCCCGGAACAGGAAAGACACACATAGTCAATGCAATAGCTGGAGAGGCAGGAGCTAATGTTATAGTCGTACAGATAAACCAAATATTAGATATGTATACGGGTAATACCGAGAAGAACCTGCACCAGCATTTCCAACAGGCGAGAGAGAATACACCTTGCATACTGTTCTTTGATGAGCTTGACGCCCTGGGAGTTAAGAGAGGAGGAGATCAGGGAGGAGAAGGCTCTGCGATGCGCACTGCAGTCAACGCTTTTCTTACAGAGATGAACGGAGTCATAGAGAATCCCGAGGGCCTGTTCGTAATAGGTGCTACAAACCAGCCATGGGATATAGACCCAGCACTAAAGAGAAGCGGGAGGTTTGGAGACAGCATATACATAAATCCACCGACTTATAAAGATAGAAAAGGCCTTTTTGAGCTTTATACGAGAAACAAGCCTCACGATAGGCTGTCTTTTGGCAGGCTTGCTAGGGCTACATCCGGCTATTCGCCTGCTGACATAGCCAAGATATGCGATAGAGCAGCCATGAGGCCTCTGCTCCACGAGCACAAGTTCAACAAGGGTAGAAACTTGAACATGCGCGACATGCTGGCTATACTCAAGGACAAGGATATGTCAGGAAGCTCTTTGGATGAATGGTACGCGATGGTGAAAAAAGACGTAATAAGCAAAACCGAAGTGCAGATTGTCGACGGCAAGAGACAGGAGATAGTAAAGGAAGGAAAGCTCGATGCACAGGAGAAAGTGCTCTATAAGACAATGATAAAAGATATTAAGAAGAACACCAGCCCGACAAG
>JBMFWP010000054.1:0-748 GCA_049965155.1 Candidatus Micrarchaeia archaeon
AGCAGGCATTCAAGGGTTTCGCTAGGAAGTTCTCCTTTGAGTATGATGCAGGTTATGCGCACTATTTCTCGGTTTTGGGCTTAAAGCCTACAGGGGACAAGGCTGCCATAAGGGATGCGTATAGGGCGATAATCAAGAGGTACCACCCGGACGTGAACAAGAACCTCTTATCCGAAGAGATAACCAAAGAGGCAAACGAGGCATATAGGTTCCTAAGCAACTACAGCATGCATTCCGAAGGAGAATCCCTGCGAAGAGAAAGCAAGAGCGCATTGATGGATGCGCTTTCCAGCGAGTACGAAAGGCTTTTGGAGAAGGATTACGACAATCTGAAGAGGTTGCTAGGCGGCGGGTCTGTAGAGAGATGGTATTATGACCAGGAGGTCGGAAGGTTCCTTGACTGGAACAAGCGGAGCTCCATCGCAGTGAATAATGCAATCGGGGGCTTTATGGATTTAGGAAAGAAATTTCATAATTTAACAAGCACGGGCAAAGGGCTCCTGAAGCACGAGAAGGATGAGCGCAGGGCGAAGACAATCAGAAGTGGCATCGCCGAAGCCGAATACCTTTATGATAGGTATATGCGCATAAAAAAGCTTGTTGAAAGGGACGTGTTGAGGGATTTTTATTCCTCTACAAGGAGGAATAGCGAAGAGGTTAGGAAACGCTGGAAAGCTGACGCAAAGTAGGCACTGTCACTTTGCAGGTTTCAGGCAGAGTCCCTCAACGCATTAATGTATATCTCCCT
>JBMFWP010000055.1:0-661 GCA_049965155.1 Candidatus Micrarchaeia archaeon
CTTTGTGTCCTCTGGATCAATTTCATGTACAGTACAGTAATTTTCTTTTTTATTTTCATATTTCTTCCAACAGTACCATTGATGCCATCTATTTGCGTCCTGTGGATAATATCCAAGGCGGACATGAGTTAATGGATCTCAATTCTGGTCGTCTTATTACCCGTCCAAGAGTTGTTGAAATTCCTATTACTAATCTTGTAATTGAGGCTGTTGAGTCTATGGCTGAGGAACAAGGAATCAAGTCCCTCAAGCTACAAAACCGTCGTAAAACTATTTTCTACCCTGCCGACTGGATTGCAGGAGTGGACTATATGAATGAAAACAACGATGACGATGATGATGACAATGACAACACCGACAGTGATGAAAAAGAAATTGAAACAGACAACAAACCTGATGACAAAGAACAACATGATCATGTTGATCAACAGGAAATTGAAGAACTTTTTGCTGAAGACCCCCACAATAACCGGCAAGAACCTAAAGCACCAGAAGAGGCCAATCCAGCCGACATGGCTGAAGAAGAAGATCAAGGAGAAGAGGCTACCCAGGACAATGTTAAACAAGAGCCTGAGGAAGAAGCCAACCAAGAACCGCAACCTGAGCGAGTGCAACCAATGAGAAACCGCAAAGCTCCAGAGCGTTTGACATATGCTCAAAC
>JBMFWP010000056.1:0-586 GCA_049965155.1 Candidatus Micrarchaeia archaeon
TAGGGGTAATTGCCGTTGATCTTACTGGCGAGGTAAGCATAGGAGATAGGGTATCTATAGAAAAGGGCGAAAAGAAGTTTGAGCAGAAGATAAAAAGCATACAGATAGAGCATATAGAAGTAAACAGGGGCTTCAGCGGCGATTCTGTAGGGATAAAGGTAGATCAACCAGTAGAAGAAGGCAGCGACATATACAAGCTAATGTGACGCAGGCATAGTGCACCTTTTTGTGCCTCAGTAGCTCAGTGGCAGAGCGTCTGCATGGTATTCTTCGTTTGAAGAGCATAAAGCAGAAGGTCGTGGGTTCAATTCCCACCTGAGGCTTCGAATAATTGTATAAATTCTAATAGAAGGCGTAGTGGATAGATTAGGCCATAGGCCAGAAAAAGCCTCAAAAAGCGCAGTTGTAATCCAACAAAAAGGACAAAGAACAGTTTAATATCTAAATTTTTATTTACAAGGGGGAAAATCCCCCTTTCAAACCAATTAGGCTTCTTTTATTGCTGCTTTTACTTTTGCTTCTAATGCGGCGTCTATCTTTTGTATACCATGCGCATCTCTTGCGTGTTTTGCTATTTTTTCCATGA
>JBMFWP010000057.1:0-520 GCA_049965155.1 Candidatus Micrarchaeia archaeon
TGGATACTCTGTATGTCAACGGAATGCCGATGCTCACTGGGATCGACAGGTCGATTCGGTTCCGCAGTCTTGCTCCATTGAACAACCGAACAGCACACAATTTATACAAAGAGCTGGATAAAATTCTCCGTCATTACAACAATGCCGGATACAACATTGAAATGATTTTATGTGATCAAGAGTTCAAGCCATTGATGGATCCAGTAAAGGACAAGCTCAATGTATCAATGAACTACACAACTACCGATGAGCAAGTTCCAGAGGCGGAACAAAACAATTGCACAATTGCCGAACGGATCCGCTGCGCCTACCACAATCTCCCCTACAAAGCCCTGCCAAAAGTTATGTTAAGGTATTTGGCAATGGTGTCAACAAAGCAGGTATATCTGTTACCAGCAAAAGGTGGAGTGTCACCTCACCTGAGCCCTCATGTTATTATGGGTGGAAGGACCTGGGATTTCAATAAGCATTGTCAAATCCCATTTGGAGCTTATGTTCAGGCTTACCAGGAAAATGCACC
>JBMFWP010000058.1:0-510 GCA_049965155.1 Candidatus Micrarchaeia archaeon
TTCTTCATTACATTTGGCTCTAGTTTGGCTATCTCGTTAGGCCCTATCTTCTTCAGCCCCGGAAATATGTGCTTGAGTCCAGAATCATATATCTTATCAAGCTGCGCAATCTCCTCTTCTCCTACGCCAAGAACCATCTTTCCGCATCTCTTCGTTATAGAGTCATACTCCTTTTTCGGAAGCATGCTCAAGTACTTTAATACTATCTCTGCCTCTTCCTTTGTCTCTCTTGATTTCTCAAGCGAATAGTTTGTCTCTATGTCTCCAAAATGCAGAGTCTGCGCATTATTGTTTGAATTTGAATTCAAGGCTGCAAAGGAGTCGAACTTTTCAAGCAGGAGTATTCTTTTTGCATCCGTATACCTACTGAGCATATATAAGAGTGAAGCTCCAGTAATCCCGCCCCCCACTATTACTACATCATAAGAGTCCTGCATCTCATCAACTTCTGTTCTTCGAGGCGATCTCTTTCAGTACGTAATTAAGTATCCCGCCTGCCTTGTAATAATC